>NZ_CEYLVT010000296.1:0-7951 GCF_982860115.1 Moorena sp. | reverse complement strand
ATTCTTAATTCTTAATTCTTAATTCTTAATTCTTAATTCTTAATTCTTAATTCTGAGGAATTTGTAGGGTGGGCAAAAACAGTTTGCTTCCAATCAGTATTCACGATTAGATTACTTTCCCCACCCTACTGCATCAACTTTCGGGCGCGACCCGCCCGCTTCACTAACAGCTGGGGGAGAATAAATTAGTTAGCTGAACAAAGACCGTTGCTAGCAGTATAACCTGACGGACAACTTGAGGCGCTTGCCCCATATACGTAAGGCTTTTGACCCCTATAATTTCCTCCTTTACCATAGTTGCAAACTACTATAGCTACATTGTTCCAGTTAAGACCCGCTAAGCTAGCACATTCTGTTCTGCCGCATCCAAGATATTCAGTGTTAGCCCAAACCACTTGAGTGTAATGACCTGTGACTCCGCTACTGCTATTAGTAGCATAGTCATAATCTTTCACTTCATTATACCAGGAATCAACTGGAGCAGTCGTTTGATGATTCTGGTTGGTTGTCAGGTACAAGTTTTCCCCCACGTAAGAAAACTCACCTCCTACCTGTTGTGTACGGTTCCTGTTATGTCCCCAAGTACATGTATCAGCATAGTTTTGGGCTACTCCAGCCAATGTATTATCCCATTTGAGCTCTCTCATATTTGATGCTGTTGGTTGAACCTGTCTCCGGTACTGATTATGTGCATCTAATAGTTCTTGTTGTTCAGAGCTAGATAGAGAGGCATAGGCAGGATCGGACGGTATTGAAACAAAGGCAGCAGTGGTGATCAAGACACCGACTAGGATGATCGCGAGTTTTCTGAGCATAGTCATCATTATTAATTTATTTCAAGTAGGGAGTAGGTAGCTTCTAGGGTGGGCAAAATTACTTTGCCCACCCTACTGCATCTTTTGAATGTAGAATTAAGAATTAAGAATTAAGAATTTAGAATTTAGAATTAAGAATTTAGAATTGATAATTTAGACTTCTACATTCTACATTCTACATTCTGCATTCTTAATTCTGAGTATTAACCGTACCAAACCGATTCAACCTTCTCAATTACCTCTTGTACGGAATTCCCATTACTCAAAACCGTAACATGACCTAACTTACGTCCTGGGCGAGATTCAGTCTTACCATACCAATGGACAAACGCCCCTGGTAAACTGGCTAAGGTCTGCCGTTTCTGTTGGTAATCATCCTGAGAAGACTCATAACCCAAAAGATTCACCATGACTGCACTGGGACAATGCATCTGTGGGCTACCTAAGGGTAAACCCACCACGGCTCGCAGTTGCTGCTCAAATTGAGAAGTTTCGCAAGCATCAATGGTGTAATGGCCAGAATTATGGGTACGAGGGGAGACTTCATTAACCAAAACCTTGTGATTGCTAGTGAGGAATAACTCAATCCCAAAGACTCCCACTACCTCTAAACTAGTCAGGAGAGTTTTTGCGATCGCATTCACCTCCGCCACGGTATCTGGGCTAATCTGAGCTGGTGCAATCACTCGCCGACACACCTGTTCTTGCTGCTGAGTTTCCACCACCGGGTAAACCACCACCTCCCCATCTACAGAACGAGCAGCCATTACTGCCAACTCCCGTTCAAAGGGAATAAATTCTTCTAGCACCACAGGCTGATTGTCTAACTGGTTCCAAATTTCCTGTAAGCTATGACTGTCTTTAATAATAAACGTACCCTTGCCGTCATAACCTTGGCGTCGCGCTTTCAGCACCAGAGGAAACGCTAATTCACTCAGCTTGATTGGGGTCCGATCAGAGCCTAGGGACTTTAATTCCTGCTTACGCACTTCCCCCTCCAGACTGATGAACTCTGGCTGGGGTAAACCAATCCCATCGAAATAGCAGCGTTGGTCATATTTATCCAACAGTGGTGCTAGGGACTCTAGTCTGGGGTAAAAGCAAATTCCCCGATTTGCCAGAGATTTCAGGGCATCAAGGTTGATAAATTCATTCTCAAAGGTAATCACATCACAGCGAGATGCCATTTGCTCGGTACCCACCCCATCATCAATAGCAGCAAATACAGTTTCAGCAGCAACACAAACAGCTGGATCACTAACATTAGGAGTTTGAACCACTAGCCGAATACCCAAAGACTTAGCAGCCATTGCCATCATCCAGGCCAGTTGTCCTCCACCAATTACACCTACTCGTTTAATCGACATCCCAAAGACTCACAAGCGCAACACCAGTTTTCAGATGCACCTTCTTCTAGCAAACAGTTATCAAATTTGAACACCATCCAGCATACCATCGGTCAAGTCAGCCCCATCGATCGTGACTGTTGACTATTTGATGGTCAACAGTCAACAGTCAACAGTCAACAGTCAACATTCAACATTCAACATTCAACACCTTACCAACACCCTAAAGAGTCACGAGTCACCACACCAGTTGTAGGATTCACGCCACTTGCTACATCGCAGAGTTTTAACCGTTCTCTGACCGGTTGAATCAGGGTGCTAGTAAAATCAGCACCAGTGATGTTAGCCCCATCAAAACTGGCACGTTGCAGTAAGGAACCAGTAAAGATGGCATCACTTAAATCTGCACCATTTAAGCTAATGTTGTAGGTGTCGCTGTTGGTCAAGTCGGCTCCATGGAGATTAGCATTATTCAGGGTAGTATGTTGGATAGATGCTTTGATCAATTTGGCATCGGCTAAGTTAGCCTGGTTCAAATTGCAATAGGTAATTTTGACTTCCTGTAAGTCTTGACCAGATAAGTCTGCTCCCACGAGTTGTTTCCCATCGCAGGCTATACTCTTGGCGTGAACAGGTAAGGGATAACAAAAAACAGAGCACGCAAATAAGAATGTAACCAGTAGCCGGAAAAACATAAAGATTTATTGCTGGAATCGTCCAACTCAATCATACTGTGCTGCATAATCACTTGAGTTACGGTACTGCTCCAGGCTGAAAGCCCCGTGTTTTTAAACCGGGTCAGAAGTTACCGCAAAAATAAGGCAGCCTTTATGGTTGGTCGGCTATGGGTAAAAGGGTTAAAACTTTGAGGCGCGACAATCGCGCGAATTTAATTCGCCGATGGAAAGCGCGCCTCCATGATTAAGGCTGCCTTATTTTAAGGTTTCGTCTCCGGGATGAAAGCCAGGTAGCGACTAAAGTCGCCTAGATGCAATTCCATTAAAAAGGTTGACAATACTTGCGCGCTAGAGTATTATTTAGATATGGGTACAGGCTGAAAATCCGAGGCACAACCGGGAGAGAGACCCGCAATTGTTTGACCTTAAAGAAGAAATGCCCGGAGGGTAGGGAAAGTCCTCCTTTCTTGATGCAGTCGCTCATGGGGGAAACCCCCAAGACCGCGCTGCATCGCTAAAAACCCAATCATCAACTAACAATTGGTGTGTGAACCCAGCAAAGATACGACCTGAGAAAAGAGAATGGTACGGCGGGGCACGCCGAAACCAAGTGAAACAGGAAAGTAACGGACTTTATAAGGCACTTTTGTGGAAAGTAACTAAACGCCTAAGGAGACTAGCCCGCTGGGTCTTTCGTGAACTGACTAGAATCTTGGTCTCGACGGGATAATAGTTTAGATATTGCCATTTGGACACGGAGGTTTAAGGCCGGTCGTAGATCTAGGAATCCCCGTCTTTTTAAAGCGGGGAGTGTCAAACCAAAGGTAAGCATATGCGCGCTCGCGCACGCTGCGCAAACAGCGGTCAGTGCTCAGCGGTCAGTGCTCAGTGCTCAGTGCTTGGCTGACGGCTGATAGCTGATAGCTGAATGCTTACATCACAACCAGGCTAATCTTGCCAGAATCGCTAAAATCGTAGTAAGCGATATTTTTGTGAGATCGATGCTTAATATACTTTTGACTTGGCTGCTAAGTGCTATCTCACTAATGATTACTGCTTACCTGGTACCAGGAATTACCATTAGTGGTTTTGGTGCAGCTGCTGTAGCGGTAGTAGTCATTGGTTTAGTTAACGCCATCATTAGACCGATTTTAGTGATTCTGACCTTGCCCATCACAATTTTATCCATGGGACTATTTCTGTTGGTGATTAATGCTATCACCCTATCCCTGGCATCCTATTTCACTCCTGCGGCGTTTATGGTAAACGGTTTCTGGCCAGCTTTTTTCGGAGCCATCGTTCTGACTTTAGTGTCTAGTCTTATCAATAGCTTCGCGTCTAATCAGGTTTAATCTCAATTGCCACATAGGTGGCCGAGACTTGTCACCCGCTAGTTATCCTATAGCTGGCAGGACTATA
This sequence comes from Moorena sp., assembly GCF_982860115.1. Classification (NCBI taxonomy): domain Bacteria; kingdom Bacillati; phylum Cyanobacteriota; class Cyanophyceae; order Coleofasciculales; family Coleofasciculaceae; genus Moorena; species Moorena sp. The sequence continues at coordinate 3,694 of NZ_CEYLVT010000296.1, read as the reverse complement.
GCTAGCGGGACTTTTAGTAAACTATACTTCTGAGCTTAAGTAGTCAGCTGCAAGGGCTGACTAGTAAATAGCTGAAAGCTGAGTGCTGAAAGTATAGCTTGACTTGAAGTTACTGTACAGTTTTTTTGAACTGTCAAGGCTCAAAGTACACGAACAATAGATATAGACTAACCCAAGGTGTGGAAAATTCGGGGTGCTTGAAGGGTTAGTCCATTGATTCGTCTATTTAATTAAAAAAAGCTATAGTAAAACCACTATTATAGTAAAATCACACCATCTTGACTAAAAATAAATAGAACATCTAAAACCATGGCTATGCTCTGTGCTTCCCATTGATAGTAATCCTTAAGTAATACTTAGGAATCAGAAGCTATAAAGATTAAACTAATCAACAACTAATCAATTGTAACTATAGTAGCTATCAATTGGTTGAATTACTTTCGTCTTGGGGAGTAGGGAGTAGAGAGTAGGGAGTAATGGCAATAAACTTGAAGGTAGATGATAAGTATCACAAATGCTATAATCAATGGTCAAATTTAGGGATTTGGTAATTATGAGATGAAGTTGATTTTTTAAATCATTCATAATTCCTAACTATGATAATTCATAATTCCTATTTATTTTGGGAACACAAAATTAGTGATTAATCGATGAAAAGACTAAAGTTCTTGATATTATGTCTGTGTGCATTCGTCTTGGTACTATCCCCGTTGTACCTCCAAACCATAGCTCTATCTACTCCAAACCGCAATAGTTTGGGTCAACATTTGGATCAACAGATTGTTTACTCGCCCCAGCTAACCTTAGCCCATAACCAAGTTCAAACTAGAGAAATTATTGCTGAGGAACCGTCAGAGGAACCGTCAGGGGAATTATCCGATTCAGATAGTAGTGATTCCAAGTTAAAGCCATTTGATAAGGTCGTAGAAGATGCGGAAAAATTAGCAGGATTACTCACCCTCTACCGCAATAAAGAAAAAGAAAAAATTTATTTAGAAATTGAGCCGGATCAACTAAACCAAAACTTCCTATGTGTTGTCACCCTTGCTTCGGGAATTGGGGAGTTGGGGCTCCAAACCGGTTGGCCAGTTAATGATTTTTTGTTCCAATTCCGCCGCCGACAGAAGACCATAGATTTAGTCATACCAAATATCTACTTCCGTACTCGACCCGGTGACCCCCAAGAGCGTTCTGTTAAGCGTTCCTTCAGTGATTCGGTGCTATATTCCCTGCCCATTACTAGTATTCATCCAGAACGAAACACTCTGTTAGTGGATTTAACACCACTCCTCGTCAGCGATGGGTCTTTCTCTGGACTAGCATCGGCTTTTCCTTGGATATTAGGAGGTAGTTATGGAGTAGACCCTCAAAAATCCTATGTCAGTGATGCTCAAGCATTTCCGTTTAATGTAGAGATTGAGTCGGTTTATGGCTTTTCTGGTGGGGGAGATTTATTCTTTCCCTTAAGGAGTCTGCCAGACCAACGGGCATTTAATCTTAGTGTCCGCTATAGCTTTTCTCAACTACCGACTAACAATGGTTACCGTCATCGACTCGCGGATGAACGAGTAGGCTATTTCATCAGTGCTTATCAAAATTTATCCAATCAAAACCGCAAACAGCCCTTTATCCGTTATATCAGGCGCTGGAATTTAGAAAAACAAGACCCTACTGCTACTGTATCCCCCCCAAAAGAACCAATTGTGTTTTGGATTGAAAATACTGTACCTCTAGAGTACCGAGATGCAATTCGGGAGGGGATTTTGATGTGGAATGAAGCGTTTCGGGAGGCAGGGTTTGATAATGCCATTGAAGTGCGGCAAATGCCAGATGATGCAACCTGGGACCCGGCTGATATTCGCTACAACACCATTCGCTGGTCCAATTCTTTTCCCTCATTCCCAGGCATTATCGCTATGGGTCCATCCCGAGTGAACCCCTTGACTGGGGAAATTTTGGATGCAGATGTGATTATTGATGCTAATGCAGTACGCTGGATCAAAGCGGAATACCAGGCTATTGCCTCCCAGCCTCAATCCCAGGCATTATCTGGGTTATCCCAATTCCCGTTTAATGGTTCCCTGTGTAGTAATGGCATCAAAGTTCCTTACCTCAAATTGCAGGAAATCCTCAAGACCAATCCTGGCAAAGCGGCTCAGTTGAGCCTACCAGCTGGGCAATTCCTAACCGGACTCACCCAAGTCCGAGACCATGAGTTCTGTTTTGGGATGGTATCAGCTCAGCAAGCTAAGTTTGGAGCATTGTCTCTATCGATGGTAAACCACCAGTTGCCCAGTGGTGAGGAAATGAAAACCTTCATCAATCAGTATTTGCGCTACCTGACGGCTCATGAAGTTGGTCATACTCTGGGATTGCGCCACAATTTCCGGGGCAGCACCATGTTGACTCCGGAGGAATTGAATAATACTGAGATTACCCGCAACCAAGGGCTAGTCGGGTCAGTGATGGATTATGTCCCAGTTAATCTAGCGCCAGAGGGAATGGAACAGGGAGATTATTTCTCTACAGTGGTTGGTCCCTATGATAAGTGGGTGATTAAGTATGGCTACACTCCTATTGATGCTCTGACTCCTCAACAAGAATTACCCACACTGCGCAAAATTGCGGCTGAAGGGTCCCAAATAGGACTATCCTATGCTACAGATGAGGATACTTTCGATTTTATTGACCCAGAAGCTAAGGTTTGGGACCTTAGTAGTGATCCATTGCGCTACTCTCAGTGGCAAATGGAGAATGCTAAGGGAATTTGGAAACGGTTGAACAACAGTTACCTGTTGCCTGAAGAAAGTGCTGGGGATTTACGCGATCGCTTTGATACGGTCTTCTCCTATTTCTTTGAAAACGCTATGTCCCTTACTGGTTATATTGGGGGACAAACCTTTAATCGAAACTACACTGGTGGCAAGACTGGCACACTTCCCTTTGAACCAATCCCTGTGGAAAAACAGCGTCAGGCTCTAGCCATGGTCGGGGAGTATATGTTTGCAGAAGATACCTTTAACTTCTCACCCCAACTCCTCAACCAGTTAGCCCCATCTCGCTGGACTCACTGGGGGACTTTTCCCACTATTTTTCCCCTAGATTATCCCATTCATGACCGAGTGATGTTAATTCAAACTATGGTGCTGGGGGATTTATTTTCATCAGAACGGTTGGCTCGTTTGCGGGATGCTCAACTGAAAACTAGTTCCGGGGAAGCCTTGACCATGGCAGAACTGTTTGACACTGTTCAAGATAGCATCTGGAAACTAGATACTAACGCTAAAATTGAGCCAATCTCTAGCTTGCGTCGGGGATTGCAACGGCAGTATATGAGTCTTTTAGTGAACATGGCACTGCGCAATTCCAATAGTCTAGAAAGTGCCCGCAGCTTCCCTGAATTTATTATTGCTATCCAAACCTTTAATACTCCCGAGGATGCTCGGGTGTTAGCCCGGTATAAACTCCGTCAATTGCGGGATGCGATCGCAAAGACCTTGAACAAACAAGGGAAAAACCTTGATACAGCTAGCTTAGCCCACTTAGAAGGGGCACGCGATCGCATTACTAAAGTGTTGGATGCACCGTTGCAATCGGAATGAATCATGACTTGAGCCGTAAGCTATCAGCTATCAGCTCTCAGCTATCAGCTATCAGCTATCAGCTATCAGCTATCAGCTATCAGCTATCAGCT
>NZ_CEYLVT010000295.1:0-8017 GCF_982860115.1 Moorena sp. | reverse complement strand
ACCTCTTCGCCCCTGAAACCGCCCCGTAACGCACCACCCAAGGACTTGTGATAGTGTCTTGATGCAGTCGCTCATGGGGGAAACCCCCAAGACCGCGCTGCATCGCTGCAATAGTTCTTTTAAAAGACCTACATCACCTATATAACCCACATTACCCATTACGACAATGCAATAGTTCTTTTAAAGCACCCACATCACCCACATCGCCCATTGCATCTTTTAAAAAATCCTGTTAAAATAACAATATCGTAAAAGCAATGGTTTTACCGCCATGATGATTTCTACCGCACAAGCCGCTGAATTACTAGGTGTCTCTGCTACTCGCGTCCGTTTCCTGTTGAGCAAGGGCAGAGTCAAAGGAGCGTATAAAGTGGGTAGAACTTGGGTGATTCCCTTATTTGACGGCATGCCAGTGGTCACCCCCGGCACTCGTGGACCGAAGCGGAATTGGTCAAAGCGTACAAATTACACTAAAGCTGTGATCCACGTTAATCAGAAAGTTATTCGCCAAAATCACAACACTGGCGAACGCAATCCCGTGATTACCGTAAAACGCGGATCTAAAAACATTTACGGTCATACTGTTGAAGTCAATGGTCCTTGTCGGGTAATGTATCGCCCAGATAATCCCCTCAATTGTGGAGCACGGGTATGGATTGAGACAATTTCTGATTTTAAGGTTAGCTGAGCCAGGTCTAAACTATTAGTTATAGCGCTACGCCCTGGGAATAGGGAATAGCGATCACTCACTCATGGTGCAAAGTACACCATTTGCTCCCCATACTTAACAACACTTGCAATCCTGCTCCCTGCTCCCTCAAATCCAAAATGATTCAAGCCTTACCCAAACCAGTAACATTTGATCAATTTATTGATTGGTATCCAGTCAATTCAGAAAGGCGCTACGAACTGCATGATGGGGTAATTGTCGAGATGCCAAAACCAACGGGAATGCATTCAGAGGTAGCCGGGTTTATAGGAGGTGAACTGTTTTTAGAAATTCGGCGCTGTCAATTGCCTTACTTGATTCCCAAAGAATGCGTGATCAAACCACAAACAGAGTCTGGGTATGAACCAGATGTAATCGTTTTAGACAAGCAAAAAGTTACTGATAACGAACCACGCTGGAAAAAAGAATCGATAATCACACAGGGGTCTTCTGTTCGTTTAGTTGTAGAAGTGGTTTCAACAAACTGGAGCGACGACTACGCTTTAAAACTCGAAGATTACGAGTCTTTCGGAATTGCTGAATATTGGATTGTTGATTATTTGGGTTTAGGCGGTAGGCGATTTATTGGCAATCCTAAACAACCTACGTTATCGGTTTACCAATTGATAGATGGCGACTATCACGTTAGTCAGTTCCGAGGAGCTAACCGTATTTTATCGCCAACCTTTCCAGAATTAAGGTTAAATGCTGAACAGGTTTTTCAAGCGATCAGTTAATTACTGCCTGATCCCGATTCCACAAAACTTTTAAAATCATTTCATTACTAAGCAACGCGAGTCACGCGAAGCTTCCGCGCTAATGCGATTGACCGTAGGTCACGCTACGCGATCGCATTAGCATTAACCATTGTCTCTACGCATCTGTTTCTTCTCCCCCCACACCTCCTACACCTCCCACACTTCCCACACTTGCCACACTTACCACACTCTTTACCGGTGAGCATCAATCCTCCTGACTAGCTTGGGGGAAAATAGTGAGCTAATTTTGAATAACCTAACTAACTATTGTAACAATATGAATTTAAGATTTGGTTAATTAAAGGTAAAATCAGGTGGACATTGGGAGTAGAGATAGTAATTCAGATGCTCAAAGTAGGAACCTTAGTTCGAGTGATTTATCCTGATTATGTTGCAGGTCTTTCCGGTCGTATTGAAGCACAGGAAGAATCCGGTCGTTGGATAGTCAGATTAGAGGAAAATCCCTTTGAGCATAATGATCAACCATTTCTACTATCTCTAGATGAGTCAGACTTTGAAGTGATTAAGCCTCCTTCATCCTAGTTAACCTAGTTATCATATTTTATAATTATCAGATTTTCCATCTCCACCAACCATGAAACACCAGATAAATATAAATGAGTTCAAGAAAAACGTCAAAGCTGACTTTAACACCAGACCACACTATGATCAAGGAAGCTTTCACCCTCGGCTAGCCAAGGGTCTAGTAGAACTATCCCAACTGGAAACTGGACAACGAATTCTAGATATTGCGACCGGCACAGGTTTAGTAGCAATTCGTGCAGCCAAAATTGTCGGTGCTTCTGGAGCTGTTGTCGGTGTAGATATTTCCTCAGGCATGCTCAATTTAGCCCAACGAAAAGTTAAAGCGGAAGGTCTCAACAACATCGAATTTATAGAAGCAGATGCAGAAACTATCAACTTTCCAGATAATAGTTTCGATAGGATTCTATGTTCTTCAGCCATTGTATACTTAACAGATATCCCTGCTGCGTTACGGCAGTGGTATCGCTTCGTAAAACCAGGAGGATTAGTGGGATTTTCCTGTTTTGCAGCAAAGGCCTTTCCTACAGGGGGTCTGTTTCGAGAAAAAGCAGGAGACTATGGCATTGTAATTCCTAATCCCAATCAACCCCTTGGTAGTCCTGAGAAATGTCATCAGCTACTCACCGAAGCAGGTTTTCAAGACATCAACGTCAAAACCGATCAACTTGGTTACTACGGCAGTGATACTCAAACAGTAGCAGCAAATTCTTGGCGAGGAAACTCAAAGAGTGCCTTTGGGGCGGAAGTTTTCCAGCTTTCTCCAGAGAAATTAGCACAATTGAAAACTGAATTCTTTGCAGCCGTTGAACAATTAGCCACAGCACAAGGCATTTGGATAGATATTACAACGTTTTTTGTTTGCGCCAGGAAATCGATAACATTGAATATTATTAAATAATCCCTCTATCTAAGCTAATGCGCTACGCGAACAGCTATCAGCTATCAGCGAACAGCTAATGTGAATGCTAATTGAGTTCCGAACAGCTTGTGAATAAAATAAGCTGACTGCTGACTGCTGACTGCTGACTGCTGACTGCTTACCTTAGGTTTTTAAAGGTTAAATCTTCCACTATTGCTATTATTTATTTTTCTGTTTGTTCTTCCTCCACCACTGGCATTGATTCTGTAGTCGCTTCTGCTGAGTAGCCTGAAAATTTAGCCAATTGCTCTAAAGACAGCATACCTGGATAAAACCGACCATTAATTTCCCAAGTTGGAAAGCCTCTGATCTTCGCTTCAATGCAGAGGTTAGTTTGGGACGTTTCAGCCCTTGGGTCACATTCAATATAATTAATCTGCTTAAATGCTTCACCAAACATTTGCTTCTGCTTTGTGCAATAGGGACACCAGTAAGCCCCATACATTTTAGCACCAATTTTGTTCAAATGACCAGATAAAGACGTGGCTGAAGGGGTAACTGGGAGTTCAGGAGGAGGGGATTCTAGGGTGAGTTTTGTAGGGGTAGAGGGTGAGGGTTCTCCTAAAGAGGATTCCGCAGCTACTGTCAGTAGGATAAGACTAGAAATCACCCAGACAGTCTTATTTAAACTACGAATAAATATCCATGGGAGTTTAATGCTAGGTTTCGCGTTCATAGTTTGTAGGGGATATAGTGGAATTATCCAGGGAATTAATCACTTCTTTACCGTTTTAACCTGATATTGTCGGAAACTCCCAAATCTTTATTAACGGGATGTGGTGCATCTTAATGCATGCAATTAGGGAAAAATGCGCCCGAAAATTCCCACACGTTCCACGGTTTACGCACTTACCATGCTTTACACACTTCCCACCCTGCCCGGGTCCCACACTTACCTTCATTTTTACAAATATGAGATGCACGCAACGGAATCTAAGCTCTCTACTTTGTTTGCTTACCAGACTCCTAGCCCATTAGCTGGCAAGCTAACCATGCCCACATAGCTTTGCCCACATAGTTTTGTATTTGGGTTGTGAACACAGGAATTGCAGAAAAAGGCTTGCATACAAAAGGCAAAAGCCAAGAGGGGTAAAGAGCTCCGGAGTTTTATTGGACAATAAAAAAACACCATTAATATTTACATCTGATTTATAAACGCAATAGGGATTAAGTTTAATCCTTACTTTTCTGGAATTCACCTCAGCATCAGTGAATTATATAATAACTGATTATCACTATTTTTCATAAACAGGCAACTATGGTCAAACGTTTGCTTACCAAAGACATGCTCGACTTTGATGCTCCAGATCAAGTCAAAGATGTTATTCAACCTGAAGGGCGTCCACCGGAAACAGACCCTACTCTGGGTATCCGTCCGGAATTAAGTATTGAAGTTAACCAAAAACAAGGCACTCCCCGACATCGACTAGTCACCATTGGTGATTCCCTAACCCATGGCTTCCAGAGTGGAGCAATTTTTAACACTGACCTGTCCTATCCCATGATGATTGCTCAAGAAATGGGTTGGGAAGAACACCTGCGCCGTCCCAGCCAATATGGTGAATTGGGTGGATTGCCCCTGAATCTGGAGTATTTAGTTCGGCGGTTAGAACGACAGTTTGGTGACAAGATTGACTGGTGGGAATTAGGACCCGCTCTGTTTTCAATCCGCGCATTTATGGATGACTTAGAAGATTATTGGGAACGGGGTCCTGGTTGGCAAGGGGGCATTGGCTCTACTGTTGCTATGCAAAAAGGGATTAACCACAATCTCGCTATTTATGGGTGGAATCTCAAAGACATCATCTCTCACGACGCAGATACTCTCAGAAAAGTAATCGAGGCACCAACGGATGATCTATTGCGGCAAATCGTTGAGAATGGCAACGAACATGCGGCAATAAGGGTTTTGGACTCGGCCCGGGATTCACAGGGTAAAGCACTTACCCCAGTCCAAGCTGCGGTAGCACTAGGGCAAGAAGGAAGTCTAGAAAACGGTGAGGGAGATGGTATTGAAACCTTGATGATCATGATTGGGGCGAATAATGCCATGGGCACCGTTGCTCAACTTAAGGTCAAATGGAGTTGCGGACGCGATTCCAATTCATCACAGCCCAATCAGTCACCTACGATCTGGTGTCCGGAAGATTTTAAAGCTGAATGTGATCAAGTCGTAGAGCAAATCAAGCAAATTAAAGCTCGCCATGTGATTTTGGCTACAGTTCCCCATGTCACCATTGTGCCCATTGGTCGTGGAGTAGGACATAAAATGGCTACTGGCTCGCGATACTTCCCCTACTACACCCGTCCTTGGATTAGCGACAAAGATTTCGACCCCAACAGTGACCCGCACATTACCGGACAACAAGCCCGAGCGATTGATAGCGTCATTGACCAGTACAACGACTATATTGCTGATGCTGTACGTCAAGCTCGAAAAGAAGGTCGAGATTGGTATTTATTTGAATTAGGAGGATTACTGGATTGCTTAGCTTATCGACGTTATATTGAAGACTCCGACTGCAGACCAGATTGGTGGACTCCCTATCAGCTACCACCCGAACTGGAAGCTCTTTCACCAGTACCGGATACTCGCTTTTTTAGATCCGATGCCACCGGTCGCACCAGCGGTGGTTTCTTCACCCTAGATGGCATTCATCCCACTACCATTGGCTACGGTATCGTTGCTCAAGAATTAATCACTCTTATGCAGCAACGAGCTGGTGTCAAGTTTTATCGTAAAGACGGTCGCACAGAGCGTCATGATCCAGTCAAGATCAATTTCCAGCGCCTGATTGCTCTAGATACCCTGATTTCCGACCCACCGAAATCTTTATCAAGTAGTCTGAAATGGCTGGATTGGCTCGATCAGAACTTGCAGATTTTCCAGCGCTTACTAAGAAAGGGGAATTGAAGAATGAAGAATTGAGAATGAAGAATGAAGAATGAAGAATGAAGAATGAAGAATTTAGAATGAATAAATTCTAAATTATCCGGTTAACTAATTAACATATCCAGGATATGGGAATAGGTAGTTTCCTATTCCCGATTTTACAAATTAATTTCAACTAGGAATTAAACTAAATCTCCCCCATCTCCCCATCTCCCCATCTCCCCATCTCCCCATCTCCCCATCTCCCCTGCTCTGTTAGCGCTAACTATTATTATCGCTTTCGTTAATAGTCAATAGTTTACAGTTCTATATTAACGAAAAGCATGGCTTTTCGTTAATAAGCCTATAAATAAAAATTTCTATGATATAATTACCAACTGGAAAAAATCGGCTGAAGGGATCCAGTACTATGGTCAAGGTCAGCTTCAGGGTAATTCAGATTTCGATAAACTGAATAAAAAATGCACTTGAGGCGATTATGACCCAAAACAATCGCTCCCCATGGGATGCTGGCAGATTCATAAAAACCCTAAGCTACTTTGAGGTTATCCCTTTTCTGAGCTGCCTACAGCGATTATTCACAGGTCGTGCCAATAATCAACAATCGAGCCAAGGTAAAGACAAAGATATGGGAGTAATACTGGTAGCTGGGGCAACTGGCGGTGTAGGTAAGCGAGTGGTTCGCCGTCTGCTTGAGCAGAATTATCCTGTACGTGCCTTAGTTAGAGATGCCCAGAAAGCTAGGGAAATCCTTGGGGATAACCTGGAACTATTCGAGGCAGATATCACTATTCCAGAGACCTTGACCCCAGCACTGTACAAGAACATTACTGCTGTAGTGTGTTGTACGGGAACACGGGTGCAACCGGTAGAAGGAGACACCCCGAACCGGGAAAAATACTATCAGGGCATCAAGTTCTATAGGCCGGAAGTAGTCGATACCCCGGAAGTTGTGGAGTATCAGGGTATCAAGAACTTAGTACAAGCTGCAGCGGAGTATCTTGAACCAGGGAAACAACTCCTATTTGACTTCCAAAACCCTTCCGATGACTTACAAGAAACCTGGGGTGCTGTGGATGATGTAGTCATGGGTGGTGTCAGCGAGAGTTCAATCCGCCTGATCAACAAGGCTGCCCTATTTACTGGCAATGTCTCAACGGCAAATTCTGGGGGCTTTGTGTCAGTACGCACCCGCAATCTCCCAACTCCCCTCAACTTAGCTGAGTATGAAGGAATAGAACTGCGAGTTAAAGGGGATGGTCAACGGTATAAATTTATATTGCGTAATGAATCGAAATGGGATGGAATTTCCTACTGCTATTCCTTCGACACCCAGAAAGATCAGTGGATGAATGTTTCGATTCCCTTTGCTGATTTGATTCCGGTATTTCGAGCCAAAACCTTGAAAGATGCTGCTCCCTTCAACCCCAGTGGCATCTGTGCCATACAGCTAATGCTGAGTAAATTTGAGTATGATGGCGCGCTGAACCCAAACTTTGCTCCAGGTTCTTTTGTCCTAGAGCTGGAAACGATTAAAGCCTATGGGGGTATCACCAAGCCCCAATTCATTATGATTAGTTCAGCCGGGGTGACTCGTCCAGGTCGTCCAGGAATTAACCTCGATGAAGAACCACCAGCGGTACGAATGAATGACCAACTGGGGGGAATTCTAACCTGGAAACTGCGGGGAGAAGAAGCAGTTCGCGACAGTGGGGTTTCCTATACTATCATCAGACCTTGTGCTTTGACAGAAGAACCGGGAGGTCAAGCCTTAGTGTTTGCTCAAGGAGACAATATCCGAGGTAAAGTAAGTCGAGAAGATATTGCTGAACTTTGTGTTCAGGTACTAGAGCAACCCAAGGCTTGTAATGTCACCTTTGAAGTTAAAGAGGCAAGTGATGGTTTGCGAGACTGGCAAACTCTTTTTTGCGGTATCAATACCGACAGCAATTAAGTATAGGGTTTCTATCTAGGTTGTAAACACACTTCTTGCCAAAAAAGGCAATTAGAATTTAGAATTTAGAATTTAGAATTTAGAATTTAGAATTTAGAATTTAGAATTGGGATTTTAGAATTGGGAATTGGGAATTTAGAATTTAGAACTTAGAGTTTAAAATTTCTTAATTCTTCATTCTGCATTCTTCATTCTTAATTCTTCATTCTTAATTCTTCATTCTTAATTCTTCATTCTT
>NZ_CEYLVT010000294.1:0-8037 GCF_982860115.1 Moorena sp. | reverse complement strand
TAGGTGCGCGCCTCCAAGGGCGCGAGCAATCCCTCGCGCCCTTGGGTCGCACCTGTGGAATGGGCATCTTGGTGGAACAGGCATCTTGCCTGTTACAGTTTCCGGGCGGGCAGGATGCCCACTCTACTCCTATTCATTCCAAGACTGACGCAACGCTGGAATTATGGCTGATGGCTGAGGCGAGCGAGTATAACTGTGTAGTAATTATTTAGTGAGTCGTAAATGACCAAAGAAAACTCCCCTGGTAGCACCCTGTATAGCATTTTCTACCGATGTCCAAAACTCATCCATGGACTGAGTGTGATGAGTAGTATTGGTGTCCTCAGCAGCGGTATGGTTGTGGCAAAAACTCAGTCACCCATAGAAGCTGTATCAGTAAACACGACTACCAAATCTATAACGGAAGCAGGATTTGATCCAACTCTTATTGCTGCTTTGCCTAAACCTACACCCCCAACCTCCTTTCCGGTGCCAGCTGTGCCAGTGGCAAAACCAGCCCCAGCCAAAGCTACTTCAAAGCCAGTAGCAGCAACCAAGGTCACTAAACCCATTGCCCCACCAGCACCAAAAGTTGCCCGGAAATCAGTAGCTCCTTCGGTGCCCATCCAGGTCAGGAAACCAATTGCTCCACCAGCTAGGAAATCTGTTCCCACAAAAGCGATCGCAGTCAAACCAGTACAGCGTAGAACCCAATTCTCTGTACCAGCTAAAGCCACTGTAGCCAAGCCACCAAAAGTCAAGCTCAATCCAGTAGCATTACAGGCTAACGTTCCAAAAGCGGCTGCTAAAAATAGCTATATTGACCGCACAAACTACAATGTTGGTGCCACTAAACGGTACACTCCCCCCTCGGCAGTTGTTTTAACTGAACGGTCAAGGGGTTGTCGCACCGTAGCCAGAAATGGCCAACTCAGGGGGAATTGTGGTGTTGCCCCGAGGCGTCAACCAATTGCTATCTCTGGAAGTAGAAGGAACGGTAGAGTAACTCAATTACCCAGACCACGAGTAATTGGTACTCAAACTGCTAGATATAATCCCGTTCGACCAGTCAGATTTAATTCAGTTCAACCGGCCAGATTTAATCGAGTCAAACCTGTCAAGAGTCGTCCAGCTAAATGGGTCCCTCGTGGGATTAGCGTTGCTCGGCGGAATCGGTCTGTTCGTAAACTTCCTACAGCCTTAGCCTATTACAATCTCACCCAACGACCCTCAGGATTGGCCAATTTCAGGCAATCCAGCTTTGTGTTCCCCGTAACCATTCCTTCTGCCATTAGCTCCCTATTCGGCTGGCGGATTCATCCGATTTCCGGTAATCGCCGTTTCCACGCTGGTACAGATATAGCAGCACCCCTAGGTACTCCAGTTGTTGCTGCCGCTGATGGTGAAGTAGTCACAGCTGACTTCTTAGGTGGCTACGGTTTGACCGTTATGGTGCGCCATGAGGAAGGTACCCAAGAAAGCCGCTACGCTCACCTATCAGAAATCTTCGTCCAACCTGGGGAATGGGTACAAAAAGGAACTGTAATTGGGCGCGTTGGCAGCACCGGTAATTCTACTGGTCCCCACCTACACTTTGAATGGCGGCATGCCACTCCCCAAGGCTGGGTAGCAGTAGATGCTGGCTCCCATTTGAAGTATTCTTTAGGTCAACTAGTCCAATCCCTACAGGTAGCCCAAAATACCTCCTTTTCCCTACGAGGATTTTAGGCTGCTGATGGGGTGATGGGGTGATGGGGTGATGGGGTGATGGGGTGATGGGGACAGAGTTATATCAGCAGCACCAGTTATATCACCGTCTCAGTCCCCAGTCCCTTTTTCCCCTTTACCCTTTACCCATTACCCTTTGCATCCAACGATGCAAGCCTTTACTTAGACAAACTCTCCAACCGAGCTTCCACCATCATTCGCACCACATCCGGCATTTTGTATTGGGCTTGCCAGCCTAACTTATCCCTTGCCTTAGCTGGGTTAGATTTCCCTAAAGCCAAATCAGTTGGTCGGAATAATTTGCTATCGGTCACCACATGGTCTTGCCAGTCCAAGTCAACTGTAGCAAACGCCGTTGCCACGAAATCTTCTAATTTATAACTCTCCCCTGTTGCAATTACATAATCATCTGGCTGGTCTTGCTGTAGCATTAAATACATTCCTTCAACATATTCAGGAGCCCAACCCCAGTCACGCTTAATTGCCATATTGCCCAAACGAAGCTTTTCTTTACTACCGTTAGCAATCCGACAAGCAGCACTAACAATTTTTTGGGTCACAAATCGTTCTGGTCGTAGGGGAGACTCATGATTAAATAAAATACCAGAGCAGGCAAATAACCCATAGGCTTCACGGTAATTAGCTACTTCCCAAAACGCTGCTGCTTTAGCAACACCATAGGGACTTCTGGGACGAAAGGGAGTCTGTTCATCAGCGGCTTTGTCTCCAGTATCCCCAAAGCACTCACTAGAACCAGCGTTATAGAGTTTAATAGGAGCACCAGTAAAGCGAATTGCCTCTAGTAAATTAATCGTGCCAGTCGCTATGCTTTCTAGGGTTTCTACCGGTTGTCCAAAAGACAACCCCACTGAACTTTGCCCAGCCAAGTTATAGACTTCATAGGGTTGGAATTTTGTCAGCACTTGCAATACACTACGAAAATCCGTGAGTGTCATTGATTCCAACTTAATTTGGTCTCGGATACCCAAATACACCAAGTTCCTAAAGGAGGACATTTGAGCATCCCGTGACGTGCCACACACAGTATAGCCTTTGTCTAAGAGCAATTTCGCTAAATAGGCTCCATCCTGACCAGATACTCCACAAACCAGTGCCTTTTTCATTAACTTTTCTCAGGAAATAAACGATTCATGTCATGATAGGATTAACTATCCATGTTAGATATCATGAATCGATGTGTACAATGAATAAAGAATAATAATGCCAATTTATAGCCTTCAACGACAGTTTTTTAATTCAGTTAAGCATCCTAGATTGTCGTTAAGGTATTGCTAATTATAATTTATTTATGGATAGTATAAATAAGTAGAACGTGACTGAAAAATTAACGTTAATATCTGCAAGCTTTAAACCCGATGCAAGCTCTAAATATAGATAGGATGAAGCTGATTAAATCAATCCTAGGTAAATCGAACCATAACTTAGAGTATAACTTAGAATTATCTTTGATGATAACTCTTATTTAAAAAGTGTTTTGTTGAGAATACGGTTTTCGCCAATTACTATTCCCTTTTACCTGTTTCCGACAACGGCAACGATGTCTATTGTATTATTAAATAACTTTATTTCTATTTTAAATCGTCACAAAAAAAAAATAAGACCCCCTTCTGCCTTGATGAATGGCAAGCTACTAGTCAAGTATAACCGGCTGACTTAGAGTTGACAAAGAGGAACAGATTGGCGTCAGTGCTATTATGTGGGTATTAATAATTAACTATGACTAATTCCTTATAGCAGCAGTTGGTCAGATGGGGAACTTTCCAGCTACGAGTATCCTCTAAGTAGAACAAACCGATAACGGCTTTTTAAGAATGTCCCTCTACAACTAATAACGAATTACCAATTACAAATGACAGGCCAAGATAAGCGTTAATGAACCCTAAACAACCCTAAACACAGTCGTGACGTGGCTTGAGTGACAACATATTCCGGATTTTCTGAACAATTTATTGTGTCTTTATCTAGCAAGAGTCAATATGTTTATGATCAATACAGTTAACCCAGGGAAAACCAGACCCCTTGATATATTAAGCGAAATTGCTAAGAATCACAGTAGTCTACAACCACGATTGACTAGACCAGTTGTGGGTGTCAGCTTACTGGTGCTTTCCGCTATTAGCCTACCTATACCTACCCTAGCTCAAATTCCTTCAATCAAAGTACCAGCTTCACCATCCCCGATCGAGGTACCAGCTCAAACATCCCCGAGGGAGGTACCAGCTCCACCATCCATTGCTGACTTCGTTGAGGTGAATCAGGGTAACACCGTATCAGCCGCCACACCACCTGTGCGGAACTCTTTACCACCAGATAGACCTTATACCCTTGATGCTGGAGATGTTCTGACCATGAATATCTTTGATGTTGATGAATACAGTGGTCAGTATCAAGTACTGGTGAACGGTTCCCTTAACTTACCCTTGATTGGTAGTGTATTTGTAAGAGGCAAAACCCTTGATCAAGCGAGCGAACTCGTTACTAGTGCCTTCTCTGTTTACATCAAACGCCCAGTCGTTTCTTTGGGTCTGGTCAAAGCCCGTCCTTTAAAAATTTCAGTAGCTGGGGAAGTAAGTCGCCCTGGAGCCTACACCATGGGTCTGAATGAAGGACAGCAATTTCCCTCCCTGACTCAAGCAATTAATTTGGCTGGGGGAGCTACCCTAACAGCAGACGTTAAGCAAGTAGAACTCCGGCGTCGTGAAAGCTCTGGAGAGCGCAATACTTATTATATCAATCTCCAGCAATTGATTAATAGAAGTGATATTAGGCAGGATGTGACCTTGCGGGATGGGGATGAAATCTTGCTCCGAACTACTACTGCTATCAACCCAGAGGAAACTCGTCAATTATCCAATGCCAGTTTTGCCGCTAATGCCAGCCGTCCTATTCAAGTGGCTGTGGTGGGGCAAGTGGTTAATCCAGGAGCTTATGTGGTCAAGGGAGAAACTCTGGGTAATAACAACATTAATATCGGTAGTGCTGATATCCGTAGCACCAATGCACCACCAACTGTAACCCAAGCGATCGCGATCGCTGGAGGCATTACCCAAGACGCTAATGTTCGCCAGGTTAAAGTGCGACGTTTGACCCAAGGGGGTACACAACAAGAAATTGCCTTGGATTTTTGGCAATTGTTGCGACAGGGTGACCTCTCTCAGGATATCCTCTTAAAGGAGGGAGATACAATTATTGTTACCAAAGCTGACGAAATTGCTCCAGAGGTAGCATTGGCATTAGCAGATTCCAACCTTTCTGCTGCTGCCATCGCGGTCAATGTGGTTGGTCAAGTTCAACGACCTGGTAATATCGAAGTCAAGCCCAATGCTCCTCTGAATGAAGCCTTGCTTGCGGCTGGGGGATTTGATGATGTTCGTGCTGAAAAGGGTTCTGTGGAATTAGTTCGCCTGAATCGCAATGGCACAGTTGAAAAAAGAGACATTCAAATCGATTTTACGGCTCCAGTTAACGAGGAAACCAATCCCACCTTACAGCCTAATGATGTGATTATTGTTAAACGGGATGGTGCAGCAAAAACTGCGGACAATGTCGAAAGGATTTCCAGACCTGCTAGCGGTATTTTCTCCCTGATTGAATTACCAATTAGATTATTTAACCTTCTATTCGATTAGATTTTTTAATCTTTCTGCGATCAGTATTAAGCATTCAGCTTATTTGCTGATCGCTGATCCTTTAGATCATATTAGTATTTTAATACTGAGTTTAGAGAGAAGTCTGATGAAATGGAGAGTAATTGTTGAGCCTGATCTAGATAACGGAGACTGGGCAGCTTGGTGCCCCGAACTTCCTGGTTGTACTTCCTGTGGTGAAACGAAAGTAGAAGCAATAGAAAATATGCGTGAGGCTATTGAGCTCTACCTTGAACCTGCCCCCCTTGAGCTGCCGGAAGGTTCTGTTACTTGCGAGGTTAGTATCTAATGATGTCTATTTTCACGCCTAGGCTCTAGTAACTAGAGCCTCTGGCTAAGTTTTAACAATCGATCAGTTCTGGTGTCTGGTTCAGAATTTGACTGCGAATAGAAATAAAGTCCTGATAAGCAGGTGATTCTAAAGCTTCTGGACGAAATATAGCGGTTTTGTGGCAGTTTTGAAAGGCTAACTTGATGCCGAAATAACGTTCGACTGCACCACGAATCGCATCCCCACCGATCATCCGCAATAGCTGGGCTCGATCTTGTTCAGTTGGTGGTGGTACCGAATGCTCTACCCATTCCGCTTCACCCTGTGCCAAGCGCTTGGCCAGGTCTTCCACAATTCCAAAGGCATAAGGTAACGATTGCCTAATGCTGTCAATAAAAGCTTCTTGATTAACCTCACCCTCTTGTGCCTGCTTCAACAGCTCTGGAGTAATGTTCAGTGACATAGGCTTTTCTGAATATCCCTAATGAACAAAATAGTTATCAGAGGTTCACACTTAGTTGGCTGAACCTCCCAGGGAACAGTATATGGTGATAATGATTATTTTTATTGTTAATAATAATCATTTTTAGTAAATAAATATTACAATGCAGGCAGTTATAGACGTACTATGCTATGCCAATGGGCTTGGTCAGTGTTGGGAGAATGCGATCGCTTTTAGCGGAAGCTTCGCTTCATCGCACAGCATCCTAGTAGCAAAAAGATGATGCGCCAGTAAACCAACTTGCAATGCAGCCAAACTCTCCGCTACTTGGGGAATATCTCACTGAAACTCGATCAAAAACTCCTATCCTTCCACTCCAGCATGTTTATAGCTGCCGCCAGTTTTCGGTCTGTAAACCAGCTTCACCTTTAATCAAGTCGCTGATCACACAAGTATCGAGAAGGTATCGCATCAGAATAATTCCGGTTCACGAGGTGGCAGAAGTTGATCACGATAGGACTCGAAAGCCGGGAAATCAGGAATTCCTTCATAAGACAAGACGACATCAGACCACTGGGAAATAGAGCTAGGTGCCGTTTGGATTAGCTGGCGTAACCCTTGCAGAACGAGGGTTTGGATTGGGACATTTGATTGAACTGCTTGGCGAATGAGGTCTTGTTCGAGATCTGGAGGTAGGTCGATGGTAATTTGCATAGGTCAGATTCTTAGTATTAAAGTTTTGAATTTTTATTGAAGTTGAGAAGCTTGCGCTCTATAAGGCATTATTGTCCGAACGTTAGTTCTATGAAAAAAGTTCCTAACCTTACATATACGCAAATTAATGCTGCTCTGTAACCAGACGGATCGATAATGCTTCGTCAACGGAGTAGCCAGATTCTAAATGCTTCCCTCAAGGGCATTTTTAATGTAGCTTCGGTGGCAGAAGCCCACCACAGATCAGCTAATCCTACTTATGTTATCTATGATAGTGACACAAACTAGGTAATCTTGCCGCTAGTGGAGTACGACTATCGTGGAGTACGACTATCAAAGTACCTGTGCTGGGATGATTGACAAGGGTTTACCTGCTATTTTAGCTTAGTGTTTGGCTAGGGGGTTAGAGTTTGCCCAGAAAGCTGAAGTTTCTAGCCATGTTTGCTAGAGATACGGTGCAAGGAGAAGATGGTAAACTGATGATAGAGTATGACTTTTGCTAGTTTTCTCTACCTGTCTAGGCTACAGTTCCTTAATACACTTCTTGATCACTATCATTTGGTGCTTGTCCACTGTAGTACTTTTGTCGAATGATTTTAGGCTCTGGTAAATCAAATATGGCAGATGGATTACCTTCAAGAGCAAGATTTTTAGCACTAACGAGCATAGGATCATTTCTATTAACCTGGAACTGTTCAACAGCTTTAGGTTCAAACTGTCCCAAAATCAATAGATAGTTTTTCTGTAATCGTTGTGGTTGTTCAGATCTAAGAGCAATCTTTACTGCGAATGCACTCCTTTGGGATTTGATTAATAAAGTGACTAATTTGTTTTTTGGAAAAACCGCTGGCATCTTGGGAATAAGCTGATATAAATAACCTCTGTTTTGCCCTAGTCATAGCCACATAAAACAACCGCCTTTCTTCTTCAAGATTATTATCGCGAATACTAAAATAACTAGGGAATTCATATTGAACAGCACCGGCTATGAAAATACTGTCAAACTCTAAACCTTTGGATTGATGAACTGTGATAATTGGAACTTGATTATTGTCTTGAGAAACTCGATCTAAGTTTTTAGCAATAGCGGTAAATTCAAGAATGCTACGTAAAGCTGTGTCAGGGTGCAAATTTAGATCGTCCTGTGCTTGGAAAAACCGTAAAAGATTGTGGATATTTTCTGGGGGGGCGACGAAACAGCCTGAAATGCTTGGTATGTAAAGTTTGTAGGATTT
>NZ_CEYLVT010000293.1:0-8162 GCF_982860115.1 Moorena sp. | reverse complement strand
TCCCTACTCCCTACTCCCTACTCCCTACTCCCTACTCCCTACTCCCTATTCCCTACTCACAGCTCAATTCATATAACTTTCCACTAAAGTCAAAATCTTTTGTTCTTGAAATCCATCCGCTAAATCTTTGAGTTTATTAGCAAAAGGCCGATAATCATCATGGAGATGTTCGATGAACATAGCGCGCTCGCGAATCTTTCTCATACTGCCGAGCATGGCCAATTCATAGAGTACTTCTATTTCCTCAGGGGGCGGCGGGATAATTCCTGCTGTCTGACCTGAGATCGTGCCATTTTTGCTCAAACCCATGTCATCCATTGGTTCATACACCCACTGAATTGGTAAATATTGCTCCAATAAAGCGAATAATTTATTCTGGTCAATCGGTTTGGAGACAAAAGCTTGACAGCCGATTATCTTACTCTTGTTCTGATCCATATCCAGGAAGCTAGCTGAGACAGCAATGATGGGTATGTCTTTAATTTCAGGAATTTGTCTGATTTCGTTAACAGCTTCAAAGCCAGTTTTAACTGGCATGACTAAATCAGTCAAAATCAGGTCGGGGTGAAGTTGAGCCGCCATATATACTGCTTGTTCACCATCCTCGGCGGTGACGATATCAAAGCCGATCGGTGCGAGCATGTTAAGCAAAACTAAGCGATTTTCCAGTTGGTCATCCACCACCAAGATTTGGCATCGTTTACCCTTGTAGCCCTTAATTTGACCGACTATTTCCGGTGTGACCTTGGTAACGGTTTTGACCACAGGAAAAGGCATGTCAAACCAGAAGGTAGACCCTTTACCGAAGTCACTGGTTACCATCAGTTGACCCCCCATTAACTCCACCAGTTGCTTAGAGATAGCTAAGCCTAAGCCAGTGCCAGCAGAGCGCCGTTGGGTATCACCCACTTGTTCAAAGGGTTGGAAAATTATTTCTAACTGTTCCGGGGACATGCCAACGCCACTATCAATGACTTCAAAACGGATAATTGAAGCGGTTTGTTGTTGGTCAATTACAGGAAGTTTCGCCCCCCTAGCCCCCCAACTTTGGGGGGTTCTTGAGTTAAAGTCCCCCAGAATTGGGGGATTTAGGGGGCTTGCAGCTGTCTGTAGTGAGGTCAATTCATTTGAAAACGGCTGTAAGCTAACTCGCAACGTGACGTGACCATGGTCAGTGAATTTAACAGCATTACTTAACAAATTCAGCAGTACCTGTCGCAGTCGTTTATCGTCAGCTTTAATGCCATGAGGTAAGTTATCATCAAAGTTATATTGGAACAAGATATCTTTTTCATTTGCTCGCATCCGGATAATCCCTACCACACTGTCGAGGAAAATTTTGAGGTGTAAATCCCTGGGGTAGAGTTCCATTTTGCGAGCTTCAATTTTAGATAGGTCTAAAATATCGTTGATCAGAGTTAACAAATGGTTGCCACTTTGCTCAATAATAGTTAAGGCATCGATTTGCGTGCTGCCTAGGTACCGGTCTCGCTTCAGGATTTGAGCATAGCCAAGAATGCCATTGAGAGGAGTACGAAATTCATGGCTCATATTGGAGAGGAATTCGCTTTTAGCTTGGTTAGCGGCATCAGCCGCTTGTTTAGCTTGTGCTAATTGAACAGTGCGTTCGACAACTTTGTCTTCTAAATTGCTGTAAAGTTGAGCATTTTCGATAGAAATTGCGGCTTGGGGGATGAGCAGATTTAAGATTTCTAATCGGTCTGGTGTAAAAGCTCCAGTGGTAAGATTATTTTCTAGATAAAGTAAGCCAATGAGTTGACCTTGATTAATGATGGGAGTACACATCAGACTCCGGGGTTGCTGACGGATAAAATAGGGGTCAGCAGCTAACATAGTCTCAACCGTAATATCGTTGATGACTAAGGTTTCCGATTTCCACTTAACATAATTGATCGCACTTTGGGGAATATCTGGGCTTTCTTCCACTGGCATAGATGCCACGAAATCGATTTCATTAGCGGTTTCCATCGCCTGGAGCACTAACCGGTCACCTTTGACCAAAATCAGAGCACATTTGTCAGCTCCAGCATTCTCCATCACCACTTGCATCAAAGTGGAGTGCAACTGATCTAGCTGGATTTTCCCAGATATAGCCTGGGAGGCTTTGATCACCCTAGCCAAATCCAAAGCAGTGAAAGCCTTGGTAGTGGTGCTATTAATCCCTTCACTGGTGAGGTTGGTGATTGTTTCCCCGGTGCTTATATTGATAGTTTTCTGGGTAAGAATGGCACTGAGAAATTGGGGATAGCGAATTTCCAAATCCTCCACCTTCGCTTTTGCGCCCCAGTGACTATAGCCATAGTAGGCACAACTCAGATAGGCTTGGGCAATGGTTTCTTTACCCCACTCCAAGTAGAATTTGGCCGCCAGTTCATTAGCCAGGGCTTCGTCTTGGATGTATTGGTTTTCCTTTGCTCCAGCAATGGCGCGGTCATAATACTCCATAGCCTCAAGCTTTTGATCCAAAACACGATAGCGCTCCGCTTCTACTAAATAAAATTTGTGCAAATAATTCATCGGCGCATGGTCTGCCCATGTTTTGAGCTTGTCTTGATTGTGGGCTATTTTATCTAAACTTTGTTTTTGTTGAGCGTGATTCTGTTCAGGATACAGAGCTAAGCGAGTTAGAGAATCGTACCAATAGAAAACGGCAACAATGAAAACGGCTGGTGCTCCATCTAAATAATGTTTGGTAATGGTGGCATGTTGCCAAGCTTGCTGATAATCCTGAAATAGATAACACAGGAATAATTTGTACAGGTGTAGGGTGTAAATTGCCCTGAGGTTATTGAACTCCTGATGGAGTGGGAGCATGATCTGTTCGTCGTAGACTTCACCTTTTAAACAGCAATAATTCTCAGCTTGTCCTAGCAAGTTTAAGACCAATTGCCAGTTGATGGCCGTAAACTGACGTGGCATCTCTTGCTTGAGTTGATCAATCCCTTGATGATAGTTGCCAAAGGTTTGGTCAAGTTCAGCCAGCTGCTTGCCGAGCCAAAAGGAATGTTCTAAGTAGAACGTTGCACAGAAGGCAGATTGGTCAAAATCTCCAGTTTCTACCCCTACAGAGTAACCTTCTAGCAAAGAGGTTAATGTTTCTTTCAGATGCACTTTCCAGGGCTTTGTGCCGAAATTGACCACCAACAGTACTGTACATTTAAGCTGTTTAGCATTGAACCGTTCTAATAACCTCAGAGCCAGTTGACCGAAGCGATAGTTGCCATTGATATCTCCACAGAGCTGCCAGAGAATGACGGCGTAACCTGCATAGGACACAGCAGACAAAGGACAATTGCCATTTTGGAGGGAGAGATTGACCTGTTTCAAAACCACTAACGAAAACAGTACAGGTAGGGTCAGATAAGCAACTGGCATCAGTCGCCAGAGGATACTCATCGCCGCTAGTTTTTCCGGTGCGGTCATCACCGGTAAATTCATTAAGTGCTCAATCTCTTTACCCTCTAAACCTGACTGTGTCTGGTG
This sequence comes from Moorena sp., assembly GCF_982860115.1. Lineage (NCBI taxonomy): Bacteria > Bacillati > Cyanobacteriota > Cyanophyceae > Coleofasciculales > Coleofasciculaceae > Moorena > Moorena sp. The sequence goes on along the minus strand of NZ_CEYLVT010000293.1, from coordinate 4,658 downwards.
TAGGGCCAGCTCAATATCCTCTGGAGTCGGCTGTTGGGGCAGTTCTATCCCCAATAATTTCAGCACTTGCAGCCCGGTGGTAATCGCTTGCTCACTCTGGTTTTGAGCTTTATAGGCGTCAATCAAAACTTCATAGGCTTTGATTTTGTCCAGTAGTGTTTTCCCTTGTGCCAACACCACCTGGACGATTTGCTCCATCTGTTCAAAGTCAGTATTGAGGTATGCCGCCTCGGCGGCAGCTTGATATAGGGCTAGGGTTAGGTCATACTGACGTTGCCAGCTATTTTCCCCTAGTAGTTCCATACCTACTGTTAAATATCGAAAAGCAGCCCCATAGGCCGTGGCCGCCTTAGCTTTTTCTCCAGCAATACGATTTAATTGAGCTAATTGATCTCGCTGAGGAAGATCGGTAATTAACTCCACACCATAATTCAACTGATTGACAATATCAAAAATCTTTTCTTCTCGTTCTGCTGTGGGGATATTTTTCAACAGCAGTTGCCCAATGGTTAGGTGGGTTAACTGTTTCTGGTCTTCCGGAATCAGAAAATAAGCCGCTTGCTGGACTCGGTCATGTAAAAACTTGTAACTTGGGGATTGCTGTTCCCGTAGCATGCACGCAGCGCATAGGGGCATTGAGAATTGGGGATTGGGGATTGGTAATTGGCGGAATTTTTCCTCAGTGCTTGATGGAGAATTACTATTAACACTATTAACGGTGAAGAATTTGTAAATTTCAGTGGTGGGTAACACCAACCCTTCTTGCAGAGATTTCCATAAAGAAGTCGCTGTCTCGGTTGGTGATTTATCATGGATAATCGCCAGGGTATCCAAATCAAATTGGTGACCAATACAAGCCGCTAGTTTCAAGACATCCTGAGTTTCTTTTGGCAACTTCTGTAACTGAAGTGCCATGAATTCAACCAGGTCATCCGTGAGGGCCAAGCGTCTAATTTGAGCAATATCACACTGCCAATACCCTTGCTCAAAATTAAAGGAGATTAATCGGTCGTGATGGAGGGATTTCAAGAACTGGGTAGCAAAAAATGGATTTCCTTTAGTTTTCTGAGCCACTAGTTCCGTCAGGGGTTGCGCCAGTTCTATCCCACACGTCAGGGTATCGGCAATCAGATGGTTTAAGTCAAATTTGCTCAGGGGTTCAAGGGTAATGGTATTCAGTTGGACGCCCACTTTGGCCATCTCGGACAACGTTAGCATCAACGGATGAGTTGGATTTACCTCATTATCTCGATAAGCACCAATTAGCAGCAGATAGGAGCTATTAGTTTCTGCCATCAACAATTGCAACAACTTCAACGAAGCCGAATCTGCCCACTGCAAGTCATCGAGGAAAATCACCAGGGGATGTTCCTTGGTGGTGAAAACTTGGATAAATTTACTAAAGAGCAAATTAAACCGATTTTGAGCCGCCGTACCAGACAGTTCGTCAGCAGGAGGCTGTTTGCCGATAATTCTTTCTAATTCTGGAATCACATCCACCATCACTTGACCATTCTCACCCACAGCAGACAGAATTTTTGCCTTCCACTGCATCAGTTGGCTATCGGTTTCGGTGAGTAATTGCTCCATCAAGTCCCGCAGTGCTTGGACGATGGCACTAAAGGGAATATTACGCTGGAACTGGTCAAACTTACCTTGAATAAAATAACCCCGCTGCCGCACAATCGGTTTTTGGACTTCATTGACCACAGCGGTTTTACCAATCCCGGAAAAGCCAGCGACTAGAATCATTTCTGTAGTTCCTTGAGTAACTAGCTCAAAGGCGGCGAGTAAGGTATCTACTTCCGGTTGACGGCCGTAGAGTTTTTCGGGAATTACGAAGCGATCGCAAATATCTCGACTACCCAACTTCATCTCAGCGTACGCGCCCAATCTGTGCCAGTGATAGGAACACTGTTCTAGGTCATACTTGAGTCCCAAAGCACTTTGATAACGGTCTTCAGCATTTTTAGCCATCAGTTTACTGATAATGTCGGACAGGAGTGGGGGAATAGCTCGGTTACGCTGGTGTGGAGGTAATGGTTGTTTAGCAATATGACAGTGAACCAACTCCATCGGGTCAGTAGTGCTAAAGGGTAACTCTGTGGTGAGCAACTTGTAGAAAGTTACCCCCGTCGAATAAAAGTCACTGCGGTAGTCAATTCCCCGATTCATCCGTCCAGTTTGTTCTGGAGACAGGTAAGCCAGGGTGCCTTCGAGGCAGTTAGGACTAGTCAGGATTTGGCTTTCTTTCGGGAGTAGAGAGGCAATACTGAAGTCGATGAATTTGACTTGACTGGTGGTGGGATTAATCAGGATATTCCTAGGCTTGATGTCTTTGTGGATCACTCGGTGGCGATAGAGTCCATCCAGGATAGAAGCGATTTGAATGGCGATGTGGAGAAATTCCTGAAGTGAGTGATCAGTGATCATACCGGGATGCTCTACATCATCCGTGATCGTTCTTAGGTCCTTCCTCAAGGTGGTATAGTCTTCCAGGGAGACCCCACCAAAGTCTTCCATCACCAATACCAAGGTATTTTGGTAGGACTCCAAGCTATAGATTTGGATAATGCCGGGATGGTCAAGATTTTTGGCAATGGTGTACTGATTACGGAACTGGACAAGTTCCTGGAAGCTGGGATAGGGATTATTGAGCAGTTTGAGTACTACTGGTGTTTCGTCTGAGTTCCTAGTGCCACGATAAACTACGGTTCTCGACCCATGGTAGACCAGGTCAGTGATGGAATAGCCTTTAATGTTGGGAGGAGTGGTGTTCATAGCTGACATACTTGGTGAGGGTATAGGGCCTCAGCGACCAATTCAACCGGACTCAATTTATAGATTTCCCATTTCCTCCACAGCAGGTAACATTAACTAGGCACTCAGGAGGTAGGTGCCATGGCAGGGTGGGGTGGGGAGATGGGGAGATGGGGAGATGGGAATAAACAAAGCTAGACTAAGGACAATTACCCAAGTGACACTAGCGGAGAATCTCAACAATGCTCAAACCCAAATTAACTTTGATTGCTTTCCTATCAACTACTGGAATTGCCAGTGCTGTTTTGTTGGGTTCAGTTACTCCAGCTGAATCTTGTATGTACAAGAAGTCCATTCACTACATAAGATCCGAGCAAGTAAATTGGTTACGCTCTCCTTGGGCAGCGGTTGTTACCTTGCCAGGACTAGCTATGGCAGCAGCTTTGTACCTGGGTAATCGCTATTATCTAAGGGATGGCCAGTGAGATCACCTCTGAAATTAAGTCCAGTTAATCATTTCAAAAATAGGTAAGTATTTAGCTATCAGCTGTCAGCCGTGAGCTAAAAGCTCACGCTACTTGAGGTGCCGTCAGTGGTCAGCCATTCGCGTAGCGTGGCTGATAGCTCAATACTGAATACTGAAAGCTCAATACTGAATACTGAAAGCTGAAAGCTGAAAGCTGAATGCTGAATGCTTACAAAAAAAATGATTACAATTGATTACAATAGTATAAACTATACTAGTCCTAAATCTGTGGAGAAATCACTATGAGTCAGGAAGAGGAAGTAACTTATACTCAAAAAACAGAGCGCCTCCAAGCCTTTACCCAACTAATTAAGTCAGTCGCTCCACTGATTTGGACTTTAGTAATTATTATTGTATTCATTCCCTTAGTCAGCAAACTTATCATCCCCTATTCGAGCAATTCTGCTCAAATTAACCCCTCAACTGAATCAACAGTTGTTATTGAACCCCGTCCCGACTTTAGTAAAGTTAATCAAGCGGTTGCTGATGCCGTAAAAGCATCTCACGCCAGTGCTGAAGCCTTTGCCGCCCAGGAGTTAGATGTTTGGGAAGCAGAGTTAATCCCCCGTGTGGATAGTTTTTTGGATTGGTATTTTGATTATTTCAATCAAAAAAAGATGGAGCTTTCAGTTCCGTTTATGTGGGGAGCATCTGCTATCATGCATCAAATCAATCCCAACCTTCCCTCTGGCAAGCAAGCCATTGACGCCAAACTTACTGAGACCTTCCAAAAAGAATTTTCTAAACGAGTACTACTTCCTCAGAATGCTCAAATGAGGATGGAACTAATCACGAATGATACGATTGAATTATATATGGCTGACTTGGGAAACAATCTTAGTGATATCCAAAGCCAATATCAAATTCCTCAAGGTCAGTGGGATAGATATATTAACGAAATTTCCACCACAATTAATGATACAGAAGGTAACCTATCCAATATTTCCCTAAAATTGTTAATTGGCGGTAGTGGTTACTTGGTCGCTAAACCTATTCTGGTTTCCATGGGAGGAAAAGTAGCGAGTAAAGTTAGCACCAAACTAGCTGGCAAAGCCGCCACCAAAATGGCAGCAAAAACTGGTGGTTTAGTAGCAACGGAGATAGGAGCAAGTATAATTGATCCCCTGGCTGGTATCGGGTTATTGATTTGGGATGTTTGGGATTACCGTCACACCCTGAAAGTCGAGAAACCTATTTTACGCAGCAATATATTAGGATACTTAAAACAAGTCAAAAAATCTCTGTTGAACAATCCTGAAACTGGGATTATGACAGCAATTTATCAGTTAGAAGAGGGGATTTTACAGTCGGTTGAATCGTAAGCGGTCAGCGGTCAGCGGTCAGCGGTCAGCGGTCAGCGGTCAGCGGTCAG
>NZ_CEYLVT010000292.1:0-8164 GCF_982860115.1 Moorena sp. | reverse complement strand
ATTGCCTTCCCCTCCTGGGAGGGGTTAGGGGTGGGTTGCCTATTGCCTATTGCCTGTTGCCTAATGGTGAGTTGGAAGCGATAAGCTTGCCAAACTGCTTGACCTGCCATGTAAGTAGGGGCAAACAGCCAATCGCGAATCACCTGCTGAGCGAGTTGCTGAGCCTGCTCAATACTAATATTGCCTTGCTGCACTTGAATATAGTCCGGTAGCAGTTCCGGTTTACCATTGGAAGCAATTAACACCACCACCTTCAACACTAACTCTTCCGATAAATCAATACCTTTCAAATTCAGCTCCTCAGCGGAAAATTCCGTTTTGTTACCTGGTAGCGGTATAGCCAATTGGTCTGGAATATCCCGATTCGGATTAGTCAGACCAAAGTGACTGATCTTAGCCAGAACGGTATCTTTTGATGCCGACTCTTCCAAGATGGTGGAAGCCGGTGGCTGAATCGGTGGTTGCAGAGGTAAGGGTAACGGTAGCGGCCTTTGGATGACTGGAATAGGCTTAACAGGAGTGATCGGAGTTGTTGGTTCAGGTGCGGGTACAGGTATAGTTAATTCATAATCTGTTGGCACTGCTAGGTCTTTAACGGGTAAGCTTTCCTCTTTTGGTGTTTGAGCTAACTCAGGCTCAGTGGCATTAATGGTAGAGTTAGAGACAGTTTGGTAATTAAAATTCCGATCTGACCTAGGACTAGTTAGAGCTGTTGATGGGTCTTCTGGTGATGTCTCTTGCTCAGCTATGTCTTCCGGAATGATATCAATCACATCGATAGCAATCAAATCCTGAGTGGGTTGCGAACTCTCGAAGCGCCCCATCAAGACCATATACAGTATCCACAAAAAGCATAGATGAATGACAACAGAGGCCAAAACCATCGCTAACCATAGCATGGGCTGGTGGCAGTGACGTGGTTCAGGTAAATTAGGGGGATGATTTGGGGGCAAAGGTTTTAGGGTCATTTGTTGCTAGAGCGTTGATTTATAAATGCAATATAAGATCAAGCTCCCATGCCAGAATAATGCTTTAACCCTTTACGCCATAACCAGCGGTTGACTAGGAAAAATATCAAACTCCAACCTAGAATCACCAAGATTCCCCATACCGCATTCACAGGTAAACCAATCAACAGTGCTGCTGGGAAATGAATCATATAAGGGAAGGGTGTCCACTGGGCAATTTCCCTTACCAAAGGAGGGAAGACTTCCAACGGAGCAATTAACCCAGAAAGAAATAAGTACAGCAAAAATGATAACTCTTCCATCGCACTAGCTCGTTCTGTCCAAAAGGCGAACATGGCAAAGGTATACTGCATCAAAAAGCGTAGGCCAAAGCTCATTGCCACCACCAGACAACCGAGTAACAGATTGCCAAAATTCGGTACCCAAACTGCTTCGGGATACAGCAGAAAAAACAAACCGATTAGCCCTAGGTTAAACGGCATACGGATAAATCGTTCTGCTATGTGACCAGCTATGTGATGCCACACTGGATCAATGGGCTGTAGTAATCGTGGGGAAAGCTTCCCTTGCAATACTTCTTTTTGAAAATCAAAAATAACCCATACCAAGTTGAACTGGCGAATAAAAAACACTGAGATAAAGTAACGGGTAAATTCTGTAGAATTGAGACCAAATTCTGCTTCTTGGGATGCCTTTATCCAAATCCCCATTAGAATCAGAGGTAACAGATTCGACAGTACCCAAAAAAATATTTCTGCCCGATACTCCATCATATGGGCGTAATAAACACTGAGGAAGGTTTTAATGATTCTTAGGGTGCGCTTCATTGATTTTTGATAGAAGGGAAGAGGGAGTAGGGAGTAGGGTGTAGGGAGTAGGGAGTAGGGAGTAGGGAGTAGGGAGTAGGGTGTAGGGAGTAGGGTGTAGGGAGTAGGTGACTTCCAATCAAAAAATTTTTAATTCTTAATTTTTAATTTTTAATTCTTAATTTTTAATTTTTAATTTTTAATTCTTAATTCTTAATTCTTAATTCTTAATTCTTAATTCTTAATTTTTAATTCTGACCGACTAACCTTTGCAGGGAAGTTCACTCTACTACTCCTGCTTGGAAAACACGACCAATAACTTCTTCAATGGGAGGGTCAGTTACGCTTAAATCTATTACCTCCAGCTCAGCGAGAATCCGAGCCACAGTCTCGGTAAGCACTTCCCGACGCACTAGGAAACGCACGTGGTGACCATCTACTTCTTTGAGTTCACCATAGCGCTGTAAAAACATATCCTGACTAGTCTTTACCTCAGGTAAGGACTGGGCAAGTTCTACGGTGACCTCACGATAGGGAGCAAAGCGGTCAAGTAATCCCTCTAGAGAGCCATCGTAAATCAGCAGACCTTGATGGATTAATAGCACCCGTTGGCAAAGAGCAGTGATATCAGCCATGTAGTGACTGGTTAAGAGTATTGTTGCTCCTGTGCGTTGGTTGTACTCCCGCAAGAAGTCCCGCACGGCTAGTTGAGCATTGACATCTAATCCTAAGGTAGGTTCATCTAAAAATAGGACTTGGGGTTGGTGTAGCAATGCTGCTAGTAGTTCCGCTTTCATGCGCTCTCCTAGGGAGAGTTTTCGTACTGGCTGAGTCAGTTTCCCTTCTAGGGAAAGCATCTCGGTCAGTTCCCCAACTCGATGCTTATAGTCAGTATCAGAAATACCATAGACAGCGGCATTGATTCTCAGGGAATCTAGGGCTGGTAAGTCCCAAAGCAACTGTTGCTTCTGCCCCATAACTAAAGTAACTTTTTTCAAAAAGCCTGGTTGACGTCGTTTGGGAATGTAATCCACAACTCTGACTCGACCCTGAGACGGATGAATCAGTCCAGTGAGCATCTTGAGAGTAGTGGTTTTGCCAGCACCATTGGGCCCTAAGAATCCGACTACTTCTCCAAAGCCAATTTCAAAGGAAACGTCTTGTACAGCTTTGACTGAACGGTAGGTACGGCGGAAGAAATGGTTTAAGGTACCTTGTAGTCCTGGTTGTTTGATTGCTACTGGGTAGATTTTGCTGAGGTTTTCGACAATAACAATAGACATATAGGAAAGGGAACAGGGAACAGGGAATAGGGAATAGGGAATAGGGAATAGGGAGTAGGGAGTAGGGAGTAGGGAATAGGGAATAGGGAATAGGGAACAGGGAATAGGGAGTAGGGAATAGGGAATAGGGAGTAGGGAATAGGGAATAGGGAGTAGGGAGTAGGGAATAGGCAATAGGCAATAGGCAATAGGCAATAGGCAATAGGCAATAGGGAGTCGGGAACAGCGGATCTCGGAAAGAGTCATGAAAAAGCTGTCTTGATTGTAGAATAATGGTTCTAGCAATTATTCCTCTGAAATAAAAATCTCCCCATCTCCCCACACTTCCCACACTTCCCACACTTCCCACACTCCCTACTCCCTACTCCCTACTCCCTACTCCCTACTCCCTACTCCCTAATGCGTTCGCATAATTTGTTCCTGTGGGAATTTGACACATTATTATTAATTAGCTAAAAAGGAGTGTCGCCCTACCGCCTCTAGGGTGGCATTAGCTGGCAGATGTAATTACTCAGAGGAAAAAGTTACCATGCCGATCACACCGACTTATCCAGGTGTTTACATCGAAGAAATTCCCAGTGGAGTCCGGACGATCACTGGAATTGCGACTTCGATTACGGCGTTCATAGGTCGTGCTCTTAGAGGACCTGTGGATGAAGCTGTGCTAATCAACAGCTACGGAGATTTTGAGCGTAAGTTTGGTGGATTGTGGGTAGATAGTACCCTCGGTTTCGCTGTACGGGATTTTTACCTAAATGGCGGTAGCCAAGCGGTGATTGTTCGCCTTTACCAAGCAGATGCTGACCCGGCGAAATCACTGGCAACCTTGACCCTAGGTAGTGATCCCAATACCCTTACCCTAGAAGCTGCCTCTGAAGGTGCTTGGGGGAATAATTTACGAGCCAGGATTGACCATGACTTGGCAGTGAGTGACGCACAGGCAATCAGCGAAAAATTGTTCAATCTATCGGTTCAGGATACCAGCACCGGTGAAATTGAAACATTCCGTAACGTTTCGGTGATGCCTGGACATGCTCGCCAAGTCGATAACGTTCTGAAAAACCAATCTAAGTTGGTGCGGGTATCTGGTGCTCTGCCCACGGAACGACCTGATGATAGTGATGCTGCCCTCAATCAAGCCATTGCAGACGGAAGCGCAAATGATGCAACTGACGCTCAGAAAGAGGCACAAGCAACTGCTGAAGCAGAATTGAAAAAAGACCCCTTCGAGAGTGATCAGCGCTCAACCGGGGTAGCTGATGCTGATAAAGCAACGGATGGTCAGGCTCTGACAGAGGCTAACTTTACTGGCTCAGGCACTGAAGCCAACAAACAAGGATTGTATGCCCTCGAACAAGCAGACCTGTTTAGCTTGCTTTGCATCCCTCCCTACAACAGCACTAATGATGTGGATGCCAGCTTGATTGATGCAGCGATCGCATATTGTCAAAAGCGACGGGCTATGCTGTTGATTGATCCTCCTAGCACTTGGACTGATAAGGATAAAGCCAAAACTGGGATTAAATCAGAGGTAGGCAGTACCAGTGAAAATGCGGCCATTTTCTTCCCACGTCTGAAACAGGCTAACCCCCTTAAAGATAATCAAGTGGAAGAGTTTGTGCCCTGTGGCACGGTGGCTGGGGTCTTTTCTCGTACAGATAGTGACCGAGGGATTTGGAAAGCACCGGCTGGTTTGGAAGCAACCCTAGTGGGAGTGCCACAGTTGAGTGTTTCCCTAACTGATGCGGAAAATGGTGAGTTGAACCAGCTTGGGATTAACTGTTTGCGCACGATGCCAGCAGCAGGTCGGGTAATCTGGGGCTCACGCACACGGGTTGGTGATGACCGTCTGGCTTCGGAGTGGAAGTATATCCCCGTGCGCAGGCTAGCCCTTTACCTACAAGAAAGCCTTTACCGTGGTACCCAATGGGTAGTATTTGAACCCAACGATGAACCCCTTTGGGCTCAGATTCGATTAAATTTAGGCGCGTTTATGAACAATCTATTTCGTCAGGGAGCCTTCCAAGGTAAGTCCCCTGCGGAAGCCTATTTCGTTAAATGTGATAAGGAAACCACTACTCAGGATGATATCAATCTTGGCATTGTGAATATCATGGTGGGTTTTGCTCCCTTGAAACCAGCGGAATTTGTAATTATTAAGTTCCAGCAGCTAGCTGGACAAAGTGGTGCCTAATACCAAATTGTGATCAAAAGATGGGGAGATCAGGAGATGGGGAGTAGATGACGGGTCGGTTTAATCTCTGGAATTTTAGGCTCTGCTCTCGACATCTCCGAAGACATCCCTGGAATTAATTGAGTGAATAAACAATATCAAACAATTTGGGATAACCATCATTAGGAGGAAATATGGCTCAATTTAGTGTTAATGCCCAGCGTTTTGACCCCTATAAAACGTTTAAATTCCGGGTCAAGTGGGATGGAAGATATGTAGCCGGTGTCAGCCGAGTAGGTGCCCTCAAACGCAGCACTGAGGTGATTCAACACCGTGAGGGCGGTGACCCCAGTACCCAACGCATGTCACCAGGACAAACTAATTATGAAGCGATTACCCTAGAACGTGGTGTTACCCACGACCCAGAGTTTGAGAAATGGGCCAACAAGGTTTGGAACTACGGCTCTGGCTTAGGTGCTGAAGTCTCTCTGAAGGACTTTCGCAAGGACATTATTATCGAATTGATGAATGAGTCAGGACAAGTAGCGATCGCATACAAAGTTTATCGTTGCTGGGTCTCAGAATACGAGGCACTCCCTGACCTAGATGCTAACGACAATGCCGTAGCCATTCAAAACATCACCCTGCAAAACGAAGGTTGGGAACGTGACTATGAAGTGACTGAGCCAGAAGAGCCTACTTTCACTGAACCTAGCTAATCTTATTAAACGTTAGCAGGTTGAAGGTTAGCAGGTTGTTCGCCTTTGGCGTTCTTTACTATAACTAGTACGGCTGTGCGGAATTCAAAATTCAAAATTCAAAGTTCAAAATTATTAGATGTTTACTATATAAGAATTTTGCTCGTTTTGAATGGTATATTGATTTCCGCCATGCTGTACTAGACTAGTAACTATAAACCACGTCACTATTAAAAATTAAAAATTCGTAAGCTATCAGCGAACAGCGATTAGCGCTACGCGCACGCTACTTGAGGTGCTATCAGCTATCAGCTATCAGCGAACAGCGATTAGCGCTACGCGCACGCTACTTGAGGTGCTATCAACTTTCAACTTATGCGCTACGGCTACTTGAGGTGCCAAAGGCCAACGGCTGACCACTGACCACTGACGGCTGAATGCTTACAAAAATTCTAAATTCTAAATTCTTAATTCTAAATTCTAAATTCTAAATTCTTAATTCTTAATTCTATGCGATCGCTATCCGCTGATAAGATGATAAAATGTTGGGAAATTGGGCAAGTTCAGCATCCTCTAGACCAGGCGCTGACTTTGCTAAGATTTGCTTTTCCCGACAAGTCTGCGGTTGAGCTAGCTTCTTTGAGTATTGGGCAACGGGATGGATATCTGTTGACCCTAAGAGAAATTACTTTTGGACCGAAACTCAATAGTTTTGCCGAATGTCCCAATTGCGGTGAGCGTCTGGAATTCACGATTAATGTAGGAGATATTCGCCTTGTTGATCCTTTTGAATCAAAGCAGCAAGAGTATCAAACAACAGTGAATGGATATAGGTTGCAATTTCGTTTGCCCAACAGTTGGGATTTAGCAGCTATTGTTAGTTATGGCGATGAGAGTGCTGCCTCGAAATTTCTGGGACAGCGTTGTCTGCTAGAGGCTAGCTGTGATGGGGTGAGGGTTGCCTATGAGGATTTACCTAAGCCCGTACTAACCCAACTAGCAGAGCAAATAGCTGAATGTGACCCCCAGGGGGAAATGTTGTTAAACCTCAATTGTCCTGCCTGTGGTCACGGCTGGCAGGTTTTGTTTGATATCGTTTCCTTTTTCTGGAGCGAACTTAGTGCTCAGGCCAAGCGCTTGCTCAGAGAAGTACATCGACTGGCTCGATTCTATGGGTGGCGAGAGGCAGATATCCTATCTATGAGTACAGTACGACGACAGTTTTATTTGGACTTGATTGACTAATGGCTGACTTTCTTACTGGCCTGGCTAGGCGTACTTTAGGGTTAACACCAGTGGTGCAACCGATGATTGCTTCGGTGTTTGCCAACAATGCTGAAAATTTAATGATCCCCGCTGACTATTCTTCAAGTTGGGAACAGGAAGCAGGGAACAGGGAACAGGAAGCAGGGAACAGGGAACAGGGAACAGGCAATAGGCAACAGGCAATAGGCAACAGGGAACAGGGAACAGGGAACAGGGAACAGGCAATAGGCAATAGGGAACAGGCAATAGGCAATAGGCAACAGGCAATAGGCAATAGGCAACAGGCAATAGGCAACAGGGAACAGGCAATAGGCAATAGGCAACAGGCAATAGGCAACAGGGAGGCTTCACTGTTGGAGTCACCAGCAGAGTTAGTTGAACAGAGCCAGTCAGAGGAGCCAACTAATTTAGAATCATTCCATGATCAACAGCAAGACCAGCTCAGGGAAATACCTTTGGCTGAGGATGAGCAACCGATAAATAAGATAACTAACCAGATAACTAATAAGAAAACTACGGATAACTACTCCGATAACTATTCCGAATCCTTCCTCTCAGAAGGGATTACTACTAACTATACCGATAGCAGCACTAACCATAAGATAAGTGATAATCCAACTAGGGATAACTATTCCGAATCGAAGATACCACAAGGGATGACTGCTAATTATACCGATAGCAGCAGTAACAACAAGATAGCTAATCAGACAGATAGCCCTAACTACCAGCAATCGAAGCTATCGGACGAGATGACTGCTGAATTGATCGATAACAGCAGTAACAGTAAGATAAGTAATCATCCAACTAGCCCTAATTACCAACAATCATCGATATCACCAGGGCTTACGACTAACTATACCGATAGCAGCACTAACCATAAGATAAGTAATCAGACAAATAGCGATCGCAACTTCCAATCGAAGATAGCAGAAGGGATTACTACTAACTATACCGATAGCAGCACTAACCA
>NZ_CEYLVT010000291.1:0-8236 GCF_982860115.1 Moorena sp. | reverse complement strand
GATGCAGCGCGGTCTTGGGGGTTTCCCCCATGAGCGACTGCATCAAGACAGGGAACAGGGAACAGGGAACAGGGAACAGTAGTCAAGATATCCGAGCAGTTTTTGGTATTATGATAAATCAGCTGTGAACCCTGTATCTAACAGTGCCATTATGGGAAAAATCTCCCCATCAGCAGAGATCAAGCCAACTTCAAAAAATAACTACCCGAACCTATTAAATTCACCTTGGATCATATTGTTCCACAAGTTCCCGTTTCATTAATTTGCATAATAATACACTTTTTACCTGGATGTTGAGAACGGGATTCGGAAAGTGCTACCTTTTCATCTTCATCGATAAAATACTCCCCACTATCAGGTTCAATAATAATAAACCAATCATAATGCTTTTGAATCAATACGGTGCGTTACATTTCATTAACGCACCCTACAACTTACATCATGCTCCATAAACTAGCCAATTATTCGGGTATAGATGATCAGCTTTTTGAATAGCTTCAACCGCCCTTTTCTTTTCACCTCTGTCAGACAAACACCGGGCATAATAACACCAGCCATGAGGATTATTTGGGTATTCCTCAGTAAACTGCTTCAATATAGCCAGGCTTTTTGCCGAGTCTCCTCGCAACCGATAATACTCAGCCTGCAACTGGTGAGCATTAGCGGAGTGGGGAGCCAGTTTCAATACAGCATTAACTATCTTTTTAGTCTGCTTCCCTTCTTTACCCAATACTAATTTCATCCGGCAACGATAGGCCAAGCGTCGTTTTAAAACTGAGTAATCACCAGGGGCTAACTCTTCTGCTCGACTTAACTTCAACTCTGCTGACTGAAAATCACCCAGTATTAGGAGTGCATCATAACTGTGAATCAAAGCAACAATATCATTTGGCTGAAGTAACAAGATTTGCTCAAAAGCCTTCAAAGCAGCGTGAGGATGATCCAGTTCCATCTCAACTCGCCCCAATGCCAGCCAGTGAGAGGGATTTTCTGGCTCAGAAGATGCCGCTGTCTCAAAGGCTTTTACTGCTTTCTCTGGCTGACGGCGACAGACTTCTATCAAACCCCGGATATGATACCCAGTAGCAACATTACTGGATAATGGCAAAGCACTCTCATAAACCTCAATTGCCTTAGCCACCTCTCCCATCAACTGTAAAAGTTTGCCTAGTTTCAACCTTACCTGAATTAATTGAGGTTGCCGCTGAATAACTTGGTGATACTCCTTAACAGCCTGCTCCCAGTTTCCACTTTCATAGAGCAAATCAGCCAATTCCAACCGTTTTTTCCATCCAGAGGGATACTGCTGCACATAGTTAGTTAAGGTTTTAAACTTCTGCTGTTTTCGGGTGTTTTTTTTCTCTAATAGCAGTTGTACATTTAACTGGACTTTTGAAGACTGGGATAAGGTCACCAAACAGGGGGTAGTGTTTCTATACATATCGCTGTTATCTGATAATTAATTTTATCATTAATTTGTTCAACCTTGGACTCTTGAGATAAAATAACTAATTTTTTAGTTTGAAAATTATTACAACTCTCATCTTTTTCAAGCTCTTTTAACAAAGGGGGAGAATCATCCATTCCTGATAGATACCGCTTCAACTGCTTTTCCATAATTGCTCGCCCCTTTTGAATCCGTTTGTAAACGTTATCTACCGAGATAGCAAGTTTTTTGGCAATGTCTGGGTAGGGTATATCTTGGTAAAAATACAGCACAAAAGGCTCTCGGAGTTGGGGAGATAGAGCCTTTATTTCACGGCGGATGTACATTCGTAACTCGCGACGGAGAATAGCTGACTCAGGAGAGTACTCACTAGAGGCTAATGTCTGGTGTTCTCCCACTGCCATTTCTTCAATGCTCTCCATACCGATTGCACTTTTGTGGCGTTTTCGATGGAGATCCACGCACAGGTTATGAGTCATTTTAGTTAGCCATGCTTTGGGATTAGTAATTTTTTCCGCGTGGTGTGGTAGTTTCTCCCATGCCTTGATTCTGGCCAGACTTAAGGCTTCTTCAGCATTGGTGCGATCGCCTCCCATCCAAGTTACGCACCGACCGTAAAGATAGTCTTGATTGAGCAGCCATAATTGCCAAAAGGCAGTGCGATCGCCTTTAGATATACGTTTTAATAGATTAATCTCGTCTAATTTTGGTTCTGTTTTCATTTTTTTTAGGGAGTTGATACCCCATCAGTTGTTTTTGTTTAGCGTAAATTTTTTTCACGTGCTTCTTAACCGTATTGATGCTGATATATAGCTTCTGGGCAATTTCTTCGTAAGTCAAGTTGGCTTTTTTTAGTAACCAGACTTCCTGCTCCCGTTCACTTAGCCGATAGTTAATAACATCAGTGATAGCGGAATTTTTGGTAGATTGCTGTTGATCTTCTAGGGTGACTAACAGATAAGGCTTTCGGGATAATTCTAACCTTAACCATCTCACCCTAACCCGAAACTCAACTGACTTATTCACGTTAATTTCAGCTTCGATAATTAGTTTGCGATCGCTAAACCACTCACTACTATCAATTAATGATTGGCAAACTCGCCAAATTGGCTGAGGGATAGAGTTTATCCGTGACTTACCTTGAGAGATTTGAGAGCACATTCGACGTCCACACTCATTGGCATGAAACAACTCTTGGTTAGTAGTTATAATCAGCACCCCATCAACAAAGCCTTCAATAATTGCTTTGAGCAGTAATGGCAAACCTTCTTCTGAATCTAACTCTGGCTTACTGCTTTCGAGTTTAGTCGCTTCTACTTTGATTGATTGTGGTAAACTAAAATAGTGTTTGACATAATCTAGTTTTTTATCTGGTTTATGACGCTCATAACTGCTTGAATCAGCAACTTGGTTAATATCAATACCAATGGGTTTGGTCAAGAGTTGTTGATTAGTCATGGTGAACCTTGATTATGATAAATTACTTGGATTATTCGTAAGCAGTCAGCAGTCAGCAGTCAGTTGAGGGTTATTCCCAATGCCATCGATCAACTAATGGGTTGTTTTACGTTTTCCATTTAGCGCTCAAATTATTTCGATTTTGAGCATTCCACTGGCACTGCTGAAATTATTATCAAAAATAAATTCGCTGTAATCAGCTAGGTTATCTAGTCCAAGGAAGTTGAGAAAAATTTCTAACACTAGCCATAATGTGGTTCTGGCTAATAGTTTTTTAGAGAGCACATTCATGGTTTTATTTAGGAGAAAATTACTAGAATATATAGCAGTTGTTTGACTCAGTGGTGCGTTACGGGCAGCAACCTAACCCGGGCGTTGAGGCTGAAAATTAGGGTGAGGGCCCCTAGGGAGTGTCTTCTTGCCTCGGAGATCCCCCTAAATCCCCCGAGCGATTGCTCGCTCGGGGGACTTTGAGTATGGCTCCCCCCTTTTTTTAAGGGGGGCTGGGGGGGATCATAATCATGCGACAAACTTTGAAAACACGCCCTAACGCACCCTAAAGAACTATTGCTAGCATGCCTATTGCTAGCATGCCTATTGCCTATTGCTTTTTGCCTTAAATTGCTATATATTTATCAAACCCCGACTGCATACTGACTTACCGCCTGAGATGATCTGACTTGTGACTGACTTGTGACTGACTTGTGACTGACTTTTCCTTTGTCAATGGTATAATTCCGGAATTCATGATCCCATCAGTCATGCCCAGGTCGCTCAAAGTCCGTCAGGAGTGCATTGAAAAAGTTAAACTGGCAGTCAGGCGTAACGGTTTTCCGAGCCAGAGGGCTTTGGCTGAAGATGTGGGGTTTGCCTTAGCCACAGTCAGCAACTTCCTGACTGGTAAACCCGTTGACTATATTACTTTTGAAGAAATTTGTCATAAATTGGCACTGGAATGGAGAGCCATTGCCAATTTGGATGTTGACCTGCCATTCCAAGCTGTAGATGATGTAATATCCCAGACTGTAGATCAAAACGCACCGATCAGAAGCTCTAGCAAACGCCAAGACTTGGGAGAAGCAATTGATGTTACCAATTTCTACGGGCGTAAAGAAGAATTAGCCACACTCAAACAATGGATTATTAATGACCATTGCCGACTGATTACCTTAATTGGCATGGGTGGAATTGGTAAAACAGCTTTGTCTGTCAAGTTAGCCCAGGGTCTACAATCGGAATTCCAGTACCTGATTTGGCGAAGTTTGCGTAATGCGCCACCCATTCACGAGCTTTTGACCGACCTGATTGGGTTTTTGTCCGATCAGCAAGAAACCATTTTACCAGAAAACTTAGATGGTAAAATCTCCTGTTTAATCGACTATCTGCGGGCAGAGCGTTGTTTGTTCATCTTAGATAATGTAGAGTCAATTCTATCCCCTGACCAACGTGCAGGAGCCTATCGCCCAGGATATGAAGGTTATGGGCAGCTGCTCAGAAGCTGGGGGGAGACTAACCATCAAAGTTGTCTGGTGTTGACCAGTCGGGAGAAACCCAGAGAAATTAGGAATAAAGAAGGTGTAAACGCTCCGATTCGTTCCCTGAGGTTACCTGGCTTAACCCAGGGAGAAGGGGAGAAAATTCTTGCCGAAAAAGGCTTTTCTGTCTCAAAAAATGAATGTCAAGCACTGGTGGAGTTTTATGCTGGCAATCCTTTAGCCTTGAAGATTGTGGCCACGACAATTTATGAGTTGTTTGACGAGGATGTGGCTCAGTTTTTAGAAGAAGGCACTATTGTTTTTGGTGATATTTCAGATTTACTGGACCAGCAGTTTAATCGCTTGTCAACGTTAGAAAAACAGGTGATGTACTGGCTGACCATTAATCGAGAATGGGTTTCATTTAAGGAGCTACAAAGGGACAGTATTCCAGCGGTTTCCTTCAAACATTTATTAGAAACATTAGAATCTCTACAATTGCGGTCAATGATTGAGAATAATTCGGGTAAATTTACTCAACAACCCGTGGTAATGGAGTATGTCAGCGATCGCTTAATTGAACAGATTTTTCAAGAAATTCAAACGGGAGAAATAGCCCTATTGGAGCGCTGCGCTTTAATCAAAGCCCAAGCCAAAGATTATCTGAGAAATGCCCAAATTCAGCTGATTATAAAACCGATTACCGATCAACTCCTAAACCTGCTTGGTCTCCCAGAAAATGTGCAAAACTATTTGAATCAAATTTTATCAAAACTGAAGTCTTTTCCCCCTCGAAAACCTGGATATGCCGGGGGGAATGTTCTCAATTTACTCTGGCAGCTTAATCTTGACCTGAGTGGCTATGATTTTTCTAACTTAACGGTTTGGCAAGCTTACCTACAGGGCATGAATTTGCATGGAGTCAACTTCGCCAATGCCGATTTAAGTAAGTCAGCTTTGACTCGCACCTTAGGGGGAGTTTTATCAGCCACGTTTAGCCCAGATGGGAAACTCCTGGCAACCAGTGTTGATAATGAGATTTGGTTGTGGGACGTTGCCAATATCAAACAAATTATTACCTACAATGGTCACAAGGCTTGGGTGCAATGCCTGGCTATTAGTCCAGAGGGAGACATTTTAGCTAGTGGTAGTAACGACCAAACCATCAGGTTGTGGAATGTCCACACCGGGCAATGTCTGAAAACACTGCGAGGTCATACGAGTTGGGTGCAATCCCTAGGGTTTAGTCCAGACGGGGAAATGTTAGCCAGTGGTAGCCATGACCAAACGGTAAAGCTGTGGAATGTTCACACTGGAAAATGTCTGAAAACCTTGTCAGGCCATAGCAATCCGGTATTTTTTACTACCTTCAGTCCCAATGGACAAACATTGGTCACTGGGGCTGAAGACCAAACGGTGAGAGTCTGGGAGGTCAACACTGGTTCTTGCCTGCAAGTCCTAGAAATCCCGATCAATTGGATATTATCCATTGCCCTTAGCCCAGATGGACAAACATTGGTAACTGGAAGTGATGGCACAACGGTCAAATTTTGGGATTTAGCCAGTGGTGAGTGTATCAAAACCTTACCAGACTACAACAGTTATGTGTGGTCAGTGGCTTTCAGCCCAGATGGTAAAACACTGGTTACCGGTAGTGAGGATACAACGGTTAAAATCTGGGACGTGGAAACCGGGAAATGTCTCCAAACGTTGCACAAGTATAGCAATTCCCCTTTAGGTAATAGCTACCCTTCACGGATTTGGTTGGTTGCTGTTAATCCGGATGGTCAAAGCTTGCTGAGTGTTAATGAAAACCAAACCATGAAGTTATGGGATATCCACACCGGACAATGTTTAAGAACAGTGGATGGGTATAGTAATTGGATCTTATCCGTTGCTTTTAGTCCAGATGGTCAAATGTTGGCCAGTAGCAGCGAAGACCAACGGGTAAGATTGTGGGATATTGAGACGGGGCAATGTCTACAGACCTTGCCAGGACATACTAATCTGGTTTCATCCGTTACCTTTGCTGCCAAAGACGATCAGATTCTGGCCAGTAGCAGTGACGACACAACTATCAAACTTTGGGATGCAAATACAGGAGAGTGTTTGCAAACACTGTGGGGACACGATAGTTGGGTGCATTCGGTCAGCTTCAGTCCAGAGGGAGAAATTTTAGCCAGTGCTAGTCGTGACCAAACGGTAAAGCTTTGGGATTGGCATACAGGAGAATGTCTGCACACCTTAGAAGGGCATATTCAGCAAGTCAAAACCATTAGTTTCAGTCCCTGGGGTAAAATCCTAGCCAGTGGTAGCCATGACAAAACTATCAAACTGTGGGATGTCAGTACCGGAACCTGTCTACAAACATTGCCAGGTCACCGGGATTGGGTTTTATCGGTTGTGTTCAGTCCCAGTGGAAATCTGCTGGCGAGTGCCAGTGGAGACCAGACCATTAAACTGTGGGATGTTGAGACCGGGCAATGTCTACAAACCTTATCCGGTCACACATCTCGAGTCAGAACAATTGCCTTTAGTCCAGATGGCAAGACTTTAGCCAGTGGCAGTGATGACCAGACTGTTCAACTGTGGGATATCAGTACAGGTGCTGTTCTCAAACTATTTCAGGGACACCACAAAGCAGTCCGGTCAATTGCCTTTAGTCCTAATCGTCCTGTGTTAGTGAGTAGCAGCGAAGATGAAACCATTAAGCTTTGGAATCTTGACACCGGTGAATGTATAAAAACCCTGAGAATTGCTCGACCCTATGAAGGGATGAATATTAAAAACGCCATTGGGTTAACCAAACCTCAGAAAAACACCTTAAAAGCTTTAGGTGCAGTAGAGAAAGAGTGAAGCCTGGCACCGCAATGGTTCTAGCACCCTTGACAAATAAGTTCATAATATGCTATGGTAGAAATAGAGCTTATTATAATAAAGCCTGGTAAGCGCAAGAAAAATTAAGCAAAAGTGTGATCTAGCCAAATGTGATTTAGATCAAGGGTTATGGCCAGAGTAAGCCTTGATTATCTGTACTATTGTACTTATTTATCACTCTTTTTAAAAATAATTTATTGAGTCTTGCCCTTGCCCTGTATCATACAATTGGGGTGCAAAAAAGTGGCTATAGAAAATACAGAACCTAACCAAAATTATGAAGTTCAAGTAGTAGAAAATACATCTGGCGATACTAACCCCTTAGGGGACGATCGCTCCGACTCTCAGGAAACAGTAACAACTCCTGAAGAAAGTGAAGTAAAAGCTGGAGCGAGTGATGAAAATATCGAAACAGATAATCAAGACACTAAAGAAATTACCGCACCAGAATCTAATACAACTACTCGTGAGCGTTCTCCAGGAAAAACCGATAGAGGTTTATAATCGATGAGTTTATTCTGTGGTGATAATTGACCAATTCGCCTAGGGGCAATCTTCGACAAGTATTAAGAGAATTGGATGACCGATAATATCTATGCGCTGCTGGTAGGTATTGATGAATACCCCAGTCCTGTTCCTTCTTTGAATGGTTGTGTCAATGACATCCTAGAAATACAGGACTATTTGCAAGGGCGGGTTGCTACAGATGGATATCAACTAAACATCCGTACACTCTTGAATCAAGATGCTACCCGTCAGGCAGTTATTGATGGTTTCCGCGAGCATTTGTGTCAAGCTAGCAGTGAAGATGTTGCTTTATTTTACTATGCAGGACATGGTTCTCAAGAGCAAGCCCCACAAGAGTTTTGGACAATAGAGCCAGACCGATTAGATGAAACATTAGTATGTTATGACAGTCGCACTGCTAGCAGGGGGACAACGAAGCTTGTAACATAGACAGGGCTTGTTCTCTAGCCCG
>NZ_CEYLVT010000290.1:0-8275 GCF_982860115.1 Moorena sp. | reverse complement strand
CTATTTTTAAACACGCAGGTGGCGGTTAGCTCTTAATTTGTCTTCCCTGCTATTTTTATTATAACGTTTTTCAGGCTGTTTATCAGAGTTCCAGCTCCGCTAGACATGCCCCACACCTCAATGCGCATTGAGGTGTGGGGCATGTCTAGCGGAGGAAGCTAAACGTCTACCTCTAGGGTTCTGAGTAAGAACGCCCACTTATCAGCAATCTCCTCAATTATCTTACTGGTGGGCTTCCCTGCACCATGGCCTGCTTTGGTCTCAATCCGAATTAACACTGGTTGTTCCCCTTCATGGGCCTCCTGCAAGGCTGCGGCAAATTTGAAACTATGGGCTGGAACAACCCGGTCATCATGGTCAGCGGTGGTAATCAGGGTAGCGGGATAAGCGGTTCCTGGTTTGAGATTGTGTAATGGGGAATAGGCGTAAAGGGCTTTAAATTCTTCTGGGTTATCTGGGGAACCGTAATCGGAACACCAGGCCCAACCAATGGTAAACTTATTGAAGCGCAACATATCTAGTACTCCCACTGCTGGTAGGGCTGCACCGAATAAGTCTGGACGCTGAGTCATGCAAGCACCCACCAATAATCCCCCATTGCTACCGCCTGCGATCGCTAATTTTTGTGGTGAGGTGTACTGAGCACCAATTAGCCACTCCGCTGCCGCTATAAAATCATCAAATACATTTTGCTTGTTGAGTTTTGTGCCAGATTGGTGCCAATCTTCCCCATACTCACCGCCACCACGGAGATTGGCAACAGCATAAACACCTCCCATTTCCATCCATACCAGATTGCTAATGGAGAAATTGGGGGTTATGGAGATATTAAAGCCGCCGTAGCCATAGAGGTAAGTGGGGTTATTGCTATCTAACTGCAATCCCTTCTTGTGGGTGATAAACATAGGCACTTGGGTGCCATCTTTGCTAGGGTAGAAAACTTGTTTGGTCTCGTAGTCATCGGGATTAAAGTCTACCTGGGGCTGCCGGAAAATCGTACTTTCCCCACTGACCATGTCGTAGCGATAGATGGTTGCAGGGGTGGTGAAGCTGGTATAGCTGTAGAAGGTTTCAGTATCATAACGTAACCCATTGAAACCACCAACGGAACCAATACCAGGTAATTCGACTTCCCGTACAAAGGAACCATCTAGGTCAAAAATTTTGATGGAGGAGTGAGCATCTTTGAGGTAATCCGCCACAAATTGGTTGTTGAGTAAGCCTACACCTTCTAGGGTTTCATCGGCTTGGGGAATTACTTCTTGCCACTGTGCCTGAGCAGGATGATTAGTATCTATGGCAATGACTCGACTGCGAGGGGCATCTAAGTCTGTGCTGAACCAAAATACTGATTGATCATTCCCGATGAAGCTATAGCTGGCATCAAATTCCTTAATGAGTTCCACAACTGGGGAATCTGGGTCTTGCAAATTTTTATAAAACACCAGATTTTTGGGGTCAGTACCCAGGAAGACTGTAATGATCAGATAATTACCATCTTCAGTAACTCGACCACTGAAACCCCATTCTTTCTGGTCAGGGCGCTCATAAATCAGACTATCCTCTGACTGGGGTGTTCCTAGCTTATGGTAATAGAGCTTTTGATAATAATTCAGGTCTTCTAACTTAGTGGCTTCATTGGGTTCATCGAAGCGGCTATAGAAGAAACCTTGATTGTCGTCAGTCCAAGATGCCCCAGAAAACTTTACCCACTTAATCTGATCCGAGAGGTCAAGACCGGTTTCTACCTCCCGCACTTGCCACTCTTGCCAGTCAGAACCAGACCTAGACAGACCATAGGCTAGCAGCTTGCCATCTTTACTAAAGGCTAAACCTGATAGGGCAACGGTACCATCTTCTGAAAGGGTATTGGGGTCAAGTAATAGGGTTGGTTCAGCATCAAGGGAGGTCAAGGTGTAGAGAACACTTTGGTTCTGGAGACCATCGTTTTTGAAATAGAAGTAGCGATCGCCTTTTTTAAACGGAGTGCTATATTTCTCGTAATTCCATAGCTTGGTGATGCGCTGCTTAAGTGTTTCCCGTGTTGGTATTTCGCTGAGATAACCAAAGGTGACTTGATTTTGTGCTTCTACCCAAGCCTTAGTTTCCTCTGAATCTGGGTCTTCTAGCCACCGGTAAGGGTCAGCTACTAGAGTACCGTGGTAATCATCGACTTGGTCGGCTTTGCGGCTTTTGGGATAGTTCAGGGGTTGACTGGTAGATGGCATGGTCGCAGATGGTGAAGCAGCGTTTCTAGTTTAACGTTTCTATTATGTAGGTAAAGGTGGGATAACATGGGTAGCTATAGGGCTGTTCGCGAATTGATCTAAAATCTATAATAAGGCTAATAAGAAGGTAGAGGGATAAGGGTGGAAATTGTAACGTCGGGATGATAGCGGGACAAGGTCGCGTTCGCGGAGCGTCGCCAAAGGCGATAGCGGAGTTGTCAATGTGATATACTACCGATAGTAGGGAAAACAAATTAAGAGCTAACCGCCACCTACGTTCCTGTACCTTGAAAACCTGGAATATAGGGTTCCATCCAGAAAAAAAACTTGATAATTTGAGTTGTCTGTGGATGGGTAAAATTCTAGCAGTACTTTGGTTATAGAACTTTTTGTATTGTTCCGGCGCGGAGGGGCATCCCGTGTCGTTAGTAAAGCTTACCGAGTATCCGAACCGTTGGGTGGAGTTGGTAAGAAGCCCGCGTTGTCCCGTTAGGGCAACGTCGGGAGTATGTCACAGCTAAAGACTCGTCCCGCTTTTGATATGAGTGATGAGGAATTCTTTGCTTTTTGTCAGCTTAATCGGGAGTTACGGATCGAACGGGACCAAGATGGAAGGCTTATTATTAGCACTCCTACAGGAGGGGAAACTGGCGGTCGCAATTTTGACTTGATTGTTCAGTTTGGTAATTGGGTATGCCAAGATGG
The DNA here is from genome assembly GCF_982860115.1 of Moorena sp. NCBI lineage: Bacteria > Bacillati > Cyanobacteriota > Cyanophyceae > Coleofasciculales > Coleofasciculaceae > Moorena > Moorena sp. The sequence goes on along the minus strand of NZ_CEYLVT010000290.1, from coordinate 5,342 downwards.
TACAGGAAAAGGTTTTGATTCTTCTACTGGCTTTATACTTCCCAATGGAGCCAATCGTTCTCCTGATGTTGCTTGGGTCAAGCTAGAGAGGTGGGAATCCCTAACTAAAGAACAACGAAAGAAGTTTGTACCCCTATGCCCTGATTTTGTGATTGAGCTACGTTCTGGAAGTGATCGCCTGAAAAACTTGCAAGACAAAATGGCAGAGTATAGGTCAAATGGGACTTTGCTCGGTTGGCTGATTGACCCAGATCAGCGCCAAGTTTATGTATATCGTCTTGGGGCGGAAGTTGAACAGCTGGACAATCCAGCGACGGTGAGTGGTGAGCCAGTTTTACCTGGGTTTGTGCTCAAGATGGATGAGATTTGGGATTGAGAAGTAAGCTATCAGCGTGGCAGTAGGGCTACAATTGCATTTGTATCCAGAAAATAGCGATTACCACTCATCCCTTAGATTCCTTTGCATTGCTACCGCATCTCCCCCAAAGGTTAATCGCCCCACCAAATCAGAAAAATCATAGTTTAATTCCTGCTTCTCAACTGATGAAACTGGATCTAAAACAAGAACAACGTTAACCTCAACTGCCCTTAAAGGGGTCGGAATAGTAAGCTTTAAACAACCAGATTCATCAGTTTTAGTGGTCAGTTTTAGAACTTCCATTGCCAGTATAATGAGTGGACTTTACCTTAGCTTATCTTAGCGCGATTGCTCGTCTATTAGCATAGTGCGTTCGCTTTTAGCGGCTCCAAAAGAGCATCGCAAAGTTTTAGCCCTTTGGGCTAATCGCCGTTCGCTTCCGGAGCGTAGCGTGACCTACGGTCAATCTTGTAGTGGATTAACACAGCCATCACAACAATTCCCTGAATTCCTCACGACTAAGCTGAGTGTCACGCAATATTTGGGACAATAAACCACGCCCAATAGTTTCACCAGAATGTACCGGGATGACGGTTCTACGTCCGTCATCATGAATTAAAATATGGTGACTTCCACGTACCCTCGCCACTGTAAACCCTGCTTTCTCCAGTGCTGCGATAATTTCCCGTCCAGTTAAACTTGGTAATTGACTCATACTTCCACTGCAACTCGCTGTACACCAACGAAGTCAAGGGAATCTTCTACATTTTCTTCAAATTCCAAACAAAGGGCGATCGCTTCTCGAATACGCTCCATCAATTCATCCAAAGATTTTGCTTGGGTATGACACCCTTTAAGAGTGGGAACAGAAGCTACAAAGTAGCCATCAGCATCGCGCTCGATAATTACATTAAATTCTCGACTCATTTTTGATTTAAATTCATTTAATAGAGATAGTATATTTTGCTAAGCAATATTTACTATCTAATCAAATTATAGCATTTTATAGGATTTCCTAAATAGGTGAGGTAATTTCTGGTCGGCCATATTTTTCCTGGAGCTGCTGAAATGCTTCCTTTAACGGAATCCCTTCTCCTTGCTCAAACTCCTCAATACTCTTTCGGATGCCCGCAATAGACTCAAGCAATTCAATTCTATCGAGAAGTTGCTGATAGCTTTCAGCATCTTGAACAACTGCAGCAGCTTTGCCATTAACAGTAATAACCATTGGTGCTTTAGTTTCTTTGAGCCTTGGGATAAAGGCTTTAGCGCCCCGTTGGAATTCTGAGAGGGGATGGATGTCACTCAGACTAAACATGATAGTTTTAAGAAATTATTTGATAATTTGATGTTAATAACTTGAAACTGTTTTGTCTAATGGTATCCATAATAAGTAGTCGGACAAAAATAAATCGTACTGTATTAATTTTTGTAAAGGAGCGATAAGTCTAACATTACGTGACCTGATGTCAATTTTAAAAAAGCAAGAGCTAGAGCAGTTTAAAATCGTAAAAATCTTTAAAAAAACCGGCCATTAAACCAATTAAATCACTTCTATATAACCAGAAGCAGACCGAAGTAAAATGACAGAATACTTAGCAGATGAGAGTCATTAATTATCCAGTAAATTTCTTAAATCAAACCTAAAACATTAATTAAATCTAAATCTTTTGACCGCCAATCCATTCCGATTTTGTCTTGTCTGAATACCTGCCATTACAGCGAGTGCCAATTCGTATTCATCCTCAAACATTTGACCAGCTAATTCATCTTCTTTCAGTCGTTGCCACTCGTTCTCAATTCGATTGAGTTCAGGAGAATAACTAGGTAATAAGAATATATAGAGTCCAAGACTCTCCCATTTATCATAATTAGATTTTGTTAATTTACTTGTATGAATAGAACCTTGGTCTTGAACAACAACAGTTATTTTTCCAGTTTTCTTTAATCTTTCTTCTGCTTGTACTGCTTGCCAATTCATTAATTTGATATAACTTTCGCTTTTAAAACTTTTGAAAGCCAATCCATACTCAAAACTTTTTCCTCTTTCTAATAGTCCACATATATTTAATCTTTTTCCTTTTTTTTTACCCTGTTCAATTCTTTTTTGAGTTCCAATTTTAATCCAAGTGTACAAGCTTTCCGCCCATAAACTAAAGCCGGACTCATCTAAATATTTTAAACAAATTTCTCCCACTGCTGCTGAGATTTCCAGCATTTCTAAATCATTTCTCTTGATGGCTACTTGCTGACTATTTTGCTTTCCTTTCAGAGATTTTCTCGTTCTTTTCCATCTATATAGTTTTTTTTTAGAATTCTTCTTAGATGACGCTCACTTAGATTAATTTTTTTTTCATTCTCTAGAAAATTACAAAGCTGATTACTGCTATAGGCTCTTGACTCTGTCTCTAATTTTTGCTCTATTATTGCTAAATCTTCTGTCGTCCATTTCTTTTTTCTTCCTGACCGGGGAGCATCCCACAATCCTGTTAATCCCCTCTTTTCCCATCTATGTATTATTTCTCTAACTGTTTGAATTGAACAATTCAAATAAATCGCTATTTTTTTCACTTTCCATCCCATAGATGAGAGTCTCAGGGCTGAAGCCCTATCTCTTGTTCTTTGGGGAATTTTGTCAGCTTTACTTAATTCAAATAAAGTTATGTCTTGAGCCTTAGTTAAAAATACTCTTAAAGGGGGAGATGACATTGAGCGCCGACTCCAAATCTTTCTCTTATCATCTCACAATTGCCTGAATCCAAAAATTAAAAAAAGATTAATTCTCATTGGATTTGAGTCGGCAATCTATACTTGATTTATTTTTCCACCTCCGATCCTTTCGCTATAGGACTTAAGCGCACTTGGCTTTCCCGGACCGTGCAGTTAGGCCTATCGCTGACTTTTCTTTACAAAAATTAATATAGTACTGTTTATTTTTGTCCTACTACTTAGCGTTTGCTGCTTGTATCAATGTCAAACACCTTAATGCGTAGTGCTATATAGGGCAGTCGCTACCAATTAATTACTGTTAAAACCGTTACCTTCGCAAATTCTTGATCAGCGGTCACCAAACTGGCAGAATTTTGTATAGCCATCGCCGCAATTATAGCATCGGGCAATTTCAACCTATATTGCTGGCGAATTTCAATAATTTTCTCAATCAACCCAGTGTCAATCGACACTAAACCGATCACCTCTACTCGCTGAAGAAACTGTTGAAAAAGTTGGCAATCGCTTTCCGCTAGCCCAGAAAACGCCAGAAACTCAATTTGGCTAATAACTGAAATCCCGATCCACTCAGCATTTTGTAATAATTGAATTAGTTGAGTATTTCCTTGCAGTAGGGCTACAATTGCATTTGTATCGAGGAAATACCGATTACCACTCATCCCTTAGATTCCTTTGCATTTCTACCGCATCTCCCCCAAAGGTTAATCGCCCCACCAAATCAGAAAAATCATAGTTTAATTCCTGCTTCTCAACTGATGAAACTGGATCTAAAACAAGAACAACGTTAACCTCAACTGCCCTTAAAGGGGTCGGAATAGTAAGCTTTAAACAACCAGATTCATCAGTTTTAGTGGTCAGTTTTAGAACTTCCATTGCCAGTAGAATGAGTGGACTTTACCTTAGCTTATCTTAGCGCGATTGATCCTCTATTAGCATAGTGCGTTCCGCTACTTGAGGAGCAAATTCAGTATATTGTCTCAGATGAGGTGGATGAAATGCTAAAACAATCTCCTCTGGTGATATCCCCTTCTGTAACAAATCTGTGGCCACCCCATCCTCGGTCCAATCTTCCTCAATCCAAATCTTGTCATCCTTTAAACGGATATGAATCATCACACTCTTAATCCGTTCATCTTTCCACCAACCCATCAGCAACAAAAGATACTGATCCTGTAGCTGATCAAAAGCTAAAGCACTTTCAGTGGTAGAACCAGATTTTTCATTGATCTGATGATACTCTGTTAAAACTTCCTGGACAATTTCACGATAATGCTTTAATCTCTCCATTGCTCAATCACCTCACTGTAAGCATTAAGCGGTCAGCTATCAAACTTTCGGGACGACTTTTACCTTCACTTCCATCCCTACTTTTCCTAGCAAATTAATTAACTTATCCACACTGAATCGACTAATTTCACCATTCATTAAATTACTAATCCTCGGTTGGGTTTCTCCCAAAAACTCTGCTGCCTCATTTTGAGTCCATCCCCGCTCCTGAATATAGGAACGTAAATCTAACATCAGATCCGCTCTTACCTTGAGATTCATTGCTTCTTCTGCCTCAAATCCCAAATCTTTAAATACATTGTCGTCCCCTAACAGGACGTTGACGGTTTTTTCATCAGTCATTTTTATGTTTATCCTTTTGTTCCTTTCTAAACTGAACCATCTCCTGATAACGCTTCTGTCCTAGTTGAATGTCCCGCTTTGAGGTCTTCTGTGTTTTTTTATGGAAAACATGAAGTACATAAATTGCCTCTTCAAATCTAGCCACATAGAAAATCCGATAGGCTTCTCCGGTCCAAATGCGAATCTCTTCAACTCCCTTGCCAATTGTGGGCATCGGCTTATAATCTGTAGGTTTTTGACCCCTTTGGATAGCTCTCAATTGAAAACCAGCCTTCCGCCGTGCTTCCTTGGGAAGATCCGATAATTCTTCTCTAGAAGAGCCAAGCCAGTAAATTACTTTATTTGTCATCAGCTTACCTCACCAAATATTATACCTTATTTGGCATAAAAAGACAACACTAGAAGAAAGTTCGTTCGCTTTTAGGGGCTCTTTTGGAGCATCGCTTTTTCGGAATGGATGGGAATTCGCGATCGCAAATTGGTATGATTTTTATCCCAATTACAGATTTATGCTGATCGGTAAGAGTGCTCGAAAATCCTGCTCCCTGCTCCCTATTCCCTCTTCCCTACTCCCGATTCCCGATTCCCGATTCCCGATTCCCGATTCCCGTTCCCCTCCTGGGAG
>NZ_CEYLVT010000289.1:274-8299 GCF_982860115.1 Moorena sp. | reverse complement strand
GGGTGTGGGGTGTGGGGTGTGGGGTGTGGGGAGTGTGGGGAGTTGCGTAGGGTGCGTTAGGGGCGGGCTTGCCGTCATGTTCAACACCGAGCGCCAGTGTTAGGTTGCTGCCCGTAACGCACCACCCAAGGGCTCGCCCTGATTTTCAACCTCTGAGCGCCTGGTTGAAACAGCCCGTCCCGTAACGCACCACCGGCTCTGACCGCTGACCACTGACTGCTGACCGCTGACCGCTGACTACTATAAGTAACATGAAAAGTAAAATTTTTCACCTTAAAGTCATCAAAATAAAGTCAGGGTGTAACTTTGAGTTATCTTGGGAAAATGGTAAGACTATTTCTGCCATAGTAGATTATCCTCAAGAGCTTGAACAAAGTTACCAAGACTGGAAACAGGCTTACATTAATTGTTACCGATATTTGCGAGTTATTAAACTAAAAAAAAGTGGTAGTATTTCATCCTATAAGAAGGATCATGCTGGATTTTTGCGGGAAGCAGAAGCTAGATTTTTATCACTATTTGATCGGTGGTTACGGGATGGAGAGTTATATGAAATTCGTGAGCAAATTGCTAATGCGGCTACAGATTCCTCTATTAATCGTCGCTATTGGGTTGATATTCTCCTGACCTGTAACTGTCATGAATTAACTCGCTTACCTTGGGAAGCTTGGGAAATTAGTACTACTACTACGACTAATTTATCCAGATTCGGAACTATCCGGATTGCTCGGGTTTCTAATATTATCCATGGTGGAATTAGTCATAATAAAATTATTCCTTCAATCCGTCGCCGAGCCAGAGTGTTGGCTATCTTGGGTGATGAAAAAGGATTAGACTTTGAAGAAGACCGCAAGGCGTTAGCTGACCTGTCTAAGCTGGCTGAAATAAAATTTATTGGTTGGCAACCAGGAAAAGACTCTACTAGTCTTAAGCAGGAAATTGTTAAGGAAATTGCTAATCCTAGGGGTTGGGATATTTTATTCTTTGCTGGACATAGTAATGAAACTGCCTTGACTGGTGGGGAATTACATATTGCTCCTGATGCTTCTTTAGGGCTTAAGGATATTCAACAATCCCTCCAACAAGGGATAGCTAATGGACTGAAGTTTGCTATTTTTAATTCTTGTGATGGTATCTCGATTGCGGAATTCCTAATTGCTTTAGGGTTACCTCAAGTGGCGGTAATGGCAGAACCTATTCACAATCAGGTTGCTCAAGTTTTTATTGTCCAGTTTCTCAACAGTTTGGCTGAGTATAAGGATGTTCATGAAGCCCTAAGGGATGCTTGTGCTTATCTCAAAGACCAACAAAATCTGACCTATCCGTCTGCTTACCTCATCCCTACCTTATTTCGCCACCCCCAATCAGTACTGTTTCGCTTGGAACCATTTGGTTTAGGGCACAGTCTCAGAAATTGGTTGCCCACTAAAAAAGAAGCCCTTTGGTTATCGGCATGGTTAACCGTTAGTTTAATCCCGGATTGTCAGGATTTACTGTTAGAATCTCGTCTGTTGTTACAGGCTGGTTACCGTCAGGTTACTCAGCAGGTGCAGTGGCAAGCTAATCCTTCTCCAGTTCAGTCTCCAGTTCGGTTAGTTCAAATTGATAACAAGTCTCTTGAAGAGGACAACGTTAAATTGGTTGATGATAGGTATATGGACTATGCTTACTTGGCAAGTATATTAGATAAGTTAGTTACCAGTAATGCTCGGATAATTGGGTTTGATTATATCTTAGATCAAGACAAACAACAGCCCGATAATAGTAAACAGTTACAGCAATCAGTTACTGAAGCGATTAACAGGAATACCTGGTTAGTTTGGGGAGCAATTGAAGCTGAACATCCTGCTGATTATCAGGGAGTTAGTGATAAAATTGCTAATCTTAAGCAAACCATGGAGGGAGATATTACAAGATATGATTGGTATATGGAGTTACCTAGCAACAATTGTGATAAAACTTGTCCGTTTAGCTATTTACTAGTCCTTTCCTATTGTTTACGTAATCAAAATTCCGGCACTACTGAATTGGCGATGGGATTACCTGAGCGTCAAGACAGTAATCACAACTTTAGGACTTCAGTGATTGATTGGGTTAATGGTACCGATACACAAGCCGATACACAAACTAATACACAACTGGCTTGGTTGGGGAGGGTCAAACGTCCTGCGATCGCATATTTCTTACAATGGTTTCAACCGATTATTGACTATTCCCTACCTCCAGAGCAAGTTTATCAAAGAATTTCTGCTTGTGAGTTATTAGGCTCCTGTTCTGGAGATGCTCTAGGTGATGATATCAGCCTTAACCAGACCATTGTGATTGTTGCTTCAGGAGGATATAAACAAGCAGGAATTGATCAAGAAGGGCAAGATAATAATCTGCTTCCCCTTCCGGTCGCCTTCTGGCGTCGTTCACAGGGTTGGCAAGACTGGTTCGATGGCAAACCATCATTTACTGGTGGTGAAGCCCATAGTTACATCGCCCACCATCTTTTTTATCAGCATCTGGTGATACCAATTCCTAATACCTTGATGATTTTGCTAACCGCTATTTTAGGTAAAGGATTTAGGTTAATTAAACAGGATTATCCGAAACGAGGGAGCAGGGAGCAGGGAGTAGGGAGCATCAAGAAGGAAAGAGAACTTATCACAATTGATTTAGGAAGCTTTTTGATCAATATAGATAACGCTTGGTTACTTTATTGGTTAGTTTATTGCTTGGTTTCACTACAAGTTTATATCTCCTTGAAGGTGCTGCTACCTACTTTTATGCCTTTAGTAGTGTTTATTACTTATACTGCTACGGGCAGGAAATAGGGAATCGGAAATCGGGAATCGGGAATCGAGAATCGAGAATCGGGAACATTATAGCAATTATTATACTCATGATTACAAAGCTTATTCTGTTAAGGCAAAAGGCAATAGAAAAGAATGGTTTACTGGAATCAAGTTCCCCCCTGATTAAGGGAATGTTTGAATCGAATCAAGTTCCCCCCTGATTAAGGGAATGTTTGAATCGAATCAAGTTCCCCCCCCTGATTAAGGGAATGTTTGAATCGAATCAAGTTCCCCCCTTATTAAGGGGGGTTAGGGGGGATCTCTAGTCAAATATAGCAATTATCATAACTGCGATAAATGCTTTATTTAATCATTAACTTATCAGTCAGGAAGCATATTATGGCTAAAATAATTCAGAACAAATCCACACTATTACTAACAATGGTCGTGCTAGTCTGTTCTTCTGCACTGCCTATTAATGCAATAGTAAAAAGACCTCAGTCTGATCAGCCGTTATCCCAGTCTCAAGGCCAGCTAATTACGTTAAAATGGGGTGATATCTGGGAGAGATTGCGACGTAAAAAAGGCAAAGGAGGCTCAAGAGGGAGATCAAGATATGATCATCCTATCGAGCAAACTCTCTGCATGCTTACCCCTGGTCAGCTACCAGATCGTGACGGAAATTATAATCATAAAGGAAGCTTAGAAATTTGGAGTGAGCAACCCCTATTCCTATGGCAAGGAGAAATGAAAGGTATTGAGGTGCGTGAAATGCGTACTAATCAACAATTGTGGGAGCAATCTTTAGAGCCTACTACTACTAGTATCGTTTATCAAGGGAAGCCCTTACAAGCAGGTAAAGCTTACTATTGGCGCAATACAATTCCTTTAGACGAACTTCCTACTAAGATAAGTTTTCGTTTAATGAATGACCAAAAGCGTAATCAAATCACGGCGGACTTAACTGCATTAGAAAGTAAGCTGAAGGCTAAAGACGCGAGTGCTGATCAGATTGCTCTGAAACGAATTAACTATTTCATGGACAAACAACTGTGGTCAGATGCATTACGGGAAATTTATCTGATGCCTAATCCTCCAGCTGAGGTAACTGATGTTATTGTTAAGATTAACAATAATGATTTTTGTCGGGAATAGGGAATAGAGCAAGTAGGGTGGGCATTGCATCAGACAGATAAGATCAGCTTGCAAAGCGCCTAAGTAGGCACTGCCCACCTAGGATTAATCACTTTTATGCTAATAACTTACGTTTTAACTCTTTAGATGAAATTCCTTTATCGTTACCTGATAGATAATTTTTCCAAGCTTCTTGACTTTGAACAATTTCTGTAATTGGAATGGTTTCTTCATCTCCTTCTACTTCTATCCCTTGATTAACTAAGACTTTTAATTCATATAGTAATCGTAGTTGGTCAGAGAGACTAAGAGAATAAATTTGATTAAGTACCTGATTGTAATTTGTCATAGTCATAAGTTGTAGTGCTTCTTGCAAGGATTATTAAATTTTAATATAATTTAAAAAAATACAATTTTTGCTTTTTTGGAGATGTCTATTTTCTATTAAAACTTCGTATGTCTCTGGCAAATCTTTCTAAGTTATGCCCTATGCTATATCCCTGAGAACGTCGCCAAGCAATATAAAATCTTAACCTGTCCCAATAATAAGGTATAAAAGGATTCCAAATATCAAATGCCATCTTATTGTGAATTGCTCCAAATCGGTAAGCAATAGAAATCTGATTGCAGAAACTCAGGAAAACTTTTACTTTAGTGTGCAATTCAGTATCTTCTTGTAGCTGAAGTAGCCGAGCGTTATCATCATCTGAAGAGTCTAACCAAGCATCCACATCAACCCTTGTTTCAATCATTGAGGGATCACTCAAGTGCTGCATATAAGACATGGTTCTACTGAGCTTGAATTGTCTTAAAGAAACTAGGAAGCCTATTGCAGCCAAAAAAGCTCCGATAATTGATCCAAAATCTACAAGAGTATCAAGCTTCATAATCAAACTAATAGTTAAGCTTATCTTAGTTAAACCTAATTTATATAACGGTTAGCATTTAAATAAATTATACTATAAACTTCCGTAATTTTGATATTTTTGACAAAAATTAATATTTACATAAAATTGATTACTGGTAACAAAACAGCGCTACCAAAAGTAAAAAAAAATAGCCGTATAAATACTATCCACGGCTATTTTAATGATCTATGTCAAAAAGTTCCCAAACCGAACCTGATGTAATTCGATGTAATTGGCCAAAGGCCAAGCTACACTAACAGACCGGAGCCTTTGCCAGGGGGGAAAAACCCCCCAGAAATTTAAAGTGTTATGGCAACAGCCAATACTTCATCATTTTAGTAATTACTTCCCCTGGAACCTCAGTCGCTTCAAGAGGGGTCCATTCGGCAATCTCCGCATAGCCCAATTTATAAAGCATTTGGATACTATAGATTACTGCTTCACGAGAGCCTTTAAGAGTGTGCTCAACAGGTTGTTTTTTGAAGTTTGACTTAAAGTCTTTTGACATAGATAAACACTTGAACTCGATCGGTTTATACTGATTATTGTAATGATTATAAATTTATTTGTCAAGGATTTAAAAAAGGTTTTTTTGTAAATCTTTAGAGGTAATAAAAAAAGCGTTCGCGTAGCGTGACCTTTCAGGCTTTGCCCGACGCTTCGCGAACGGTCCCGTAGAAGTTTTTTAGGTGTATCTTACTTTTGTAAATGTTAGTAGGGTGGGTTAGGGACGGGTGAGCCCTTATTTTATCGGTAGCAAGTGTTAAGACAATCCGTCCCGTAACGCACCACCTGGTCAAACTAGTAATTAGCGGATTCTATCCTAATTAAGGATACAGGATTGTTCCCGATTCCCTGTTCCATTCTTTGCATATGAATCTTTAAAAAGTTCAACAAACATTTCCTCTTGTCCAAGATGTCGAGCTATTTGCCTGAAGTTAATTCTATTGAGCAGAGAAACCGTTACTGGCCGCTTGTTGTCTAAAAACACAATGGAATCAAGAAATTTTATTGATAGTTCAGAGGAAAGCAATTTAAGCACAAAATCCGCTTGTTCCTCCTGTTCAAAACCAAGGAGATAACAGGTATCATCAACAACTATCGGTTTATTATTGAAAGAGCCAATTTTAGAAAACTGTAAATTCTTATAAAGACCTGATATCACAACTTTCCACGGTAAGAATGTGTATTCCCCAACACCAAAGACAGAAAACCTTGGTGAATTTTTATAAATAGAGCTTTTTCTTTTGTCTAGAATATGTGCATACATTAGCAGATAATTCCATGTCTCTGGAGAGATAACCTTGATACAATTCGTGTCATCTCCTATTTTTTTCTGGGTGAGAAGCACATAGTTAGATGGCGATTCCAACCTTGAACGTGAAATGTGTGAACTTTTATAAAGTGGATACAAATAGTCATAAGGTATTTCAACATTCTCCCCTAAACCATTTACGAGTTTACCTTGATTAACATTAAACTCCATGACTTTAGATGCGTCATGCTTAACACCAGACCGCCACTTAAACTCGCATCCGATATCTATATGGGATAGCTTTTGATAGGAATTAAGATCAGAAACCAAATGACCATCTGAGATTCCCACTGAGAAGCCCATAGTATTTTTAACCCTTTGCTCATTAATACTGCTATAGACGTCACATTTATAATTAATTGGTTGATTATTGCAGCCAGCTGCTGTAAAAAGGCAAGCATCAACATTAACATTAAACTGCTTTTTGGCATTGATTAACCTGATGGCTATTGACGATAACCGTAATTTAGTTTTACCGATATACTTAAATAACTTCCTGGCAACAGAGGTTTTAATTAGGAACGCCAAGGAAGAGTTGGTTCCGGAGATAAAATCGAGCAACGTAATTAACATCGATTCCGATATGTCAAAGTTGCTTTTACCGGTCATAGCGTCAAGTCCAGTTAACCCTTGAAAATTCAATTTTTTAGGGATATTTTTACTCAAAAGCTTTCCCAGTTCTGAGTTGGTAACCCAGGGAGGATTACCAAGAAATAGAATCGGCTCTTGAACACTTGCCTTAAGAGTCTCCCAATTGATTTCAAAAAAGTTTTTTTGCTCGATAAAAATCCTCTGGCTACCAGTAAGTTTATTGAGGTGATTATTGCCATGATCGACATATACAGGATTAATCTCCCAGCCTTGAATCTTTGAAGGGTCTACCCCTTCTTGTATACAAGCATATAAAAAGTTACCTAAGCCACAAGTTGGTTCAATGATAGTTTTATAGTTTTCCTTTATTGTTAAGGATGATACAACTTCTTTTGCTAGCTGTAAGGGAGTTTGAAAGTCACCAAACTCGATTTTTTCTTTTGTCTTCACCAAAGTTATCTCACCCTCACTATTCCATCTATAGTGCCTGCTTGGTCTATTACTCTTGAATACTGGAGCCTCCATTGGAGTGCATTGGATATAGTCAGGTATCCAACTACAGGCTTTCGTTGCAGTAACTCTTCGGCAATTTGGTTGGCTTCTATTTCATCTACCGGTAGCTTTCTTTCTTCAAAAAATGCCAGTAAATCATCTTTATTTCCTTGATTTTCGAGTATTTTTACTATACCAGAAGTCGTTTGATAATCCGCAGTACGAGACGAATCAATAAAAATTGTATGCTTTATATCCAGCCTTCCGGTATTGTCAGACTGATCGTCAACCTTTTCGTAAACAAATACTAGAAGTGAATAACCAAGTCCATATAGTTTTTGTCGAGCTGACTTAAATGGAGAAGAGGACTGCGGCTGACGAATGCTTGTTACCTTCATATCAACCAACAAGTCAGGAAAGTCAATACCTTTAGCAGAACTGCCTTCAACATATTCGTATTTATGATTTAGATATGCTTTAAACTTATGCTCAAAGTATGTACCAACAGCCTTGCCGTCGGTTACTCCAAATAAAGTTGGTTCTTTATGCTTTGACTCAATCTCTGCAAACTTATTGGCTTCTTGTTGCAGTAAAATTATAGTTAATTTTGCTTTCAATGTCTATCCTTTATCTTGATTATAAATATAATAATTATACAGCATTGGTGATCAAGATCATTATTGAAAGGCGAGCAATTACATGGGAAATGCCCACCAATCCACAATAATCCTAGGGTGGGCATGGCTGATAAAGATCATTATTGAAAGGCGAGCAATTACATGGGAAATGCCCACCAATCCACAAT
>NZ_CEYLVT010000289.1:0-174 GCF_982860115.1 Moorena sp. | reverse complement strand
AATCCTAGGGTGGGCATTGGTTGAGAAACCGGCCATGGGTACCGCAGGTTGGTGGGCATTGCTCCGATTAATTTGGCCAGGATTTGGGTAAGTAAACCGGCAATGCCCACCCTACAGAATGCTCCCGATTCCCGATTCCCGATTCCCGATTCCCGATTCCCGATTCCCGATTCC
>NZ_CEYLVT010000288.1:0-8383 GCF_982860115.1 Moorena sp. | reverse complement strand
AAATAGCAGGGAAGACAAATTAAGAGCTAACCGCCACCTGCGTGTTTAAAAATAGAACTTTTTGTATTGTTCCGGTGCGGAGGGGCATCCCGTATCGTTAATAAAGCTTACCGAGTATCCTAAGCAATAGCTGGAGTTGGTAAGAAGCCCACACTGAACCGCGCTTGTCAGTGTGGGAGTATGTCACTGTTAGCGTCTACCGGGAATGGTCTGACTTAGGAACGGTAAAACCCATGAACACATCACCCTGGCTAGCAGCTACTGCAATCACTACAGCTTCTTGCCTTACCTTAGGCGCTATCAATCCAGCAGCAGCGAATACTTTTGACAACATCGAAGTTAACGAAAACAATTTTATTGCGGTAGCTGCCCCTTTTGGCTACAACCAGTATCAATTACTAGTCATCGAGCAGATTGCAAACTGGCAAGCGTGCTGGCGTGAAAGTGGCACTAACCCAGTTGTAGTAGAGCCTCTGCTGCTCAACTTTGACTTTACAGGAATTTGTGGGCGCAGTACAGACAGCAACGGCTATTCTATGCGCGTCGATAGTCAAGACTTCGGCCTAGACTATATGCTCAGAGTGGTTAAGCGGAATGGAGAATTGGTATTAGTAGGGACTCACCGCATTGACCGCAATGCCCCAAACATCGAACTTGGCCGCACCAGAGGTTTGGCTAATGGCTTTCTCAAAATCTTTCTTGATCCTGGTTGGCGATTTACCAAACGTATGTATCAGGGCAAACAATTAGGTCACATCTATCTTACCTATGGTGCGATCGCTAATACTGTCGCGCCACAGTGGACCAGTAGCCCTCAACCCTCACCACCTACTCCCAGCAGGGAATATATTTTTACCAAACCACAAGCCCAACCGAAGACTAGTGGTGAACGTTTTCCTGACACTAGCCCTCAACTTCCACCACCTGCACCGCGAGAATCCTCAAATGATGGCATACCAGTGTTTGAGGGTTCTAATTAATAGGAGTTACCAAGTTTAGTTGGTTTCGCCCCCCAACTTTGGGCAATATAGAGGGGGCTGTTTTTGCTATTTATGCCTGAGTTCAGGAAAACTAATTGCCTAATATTTTAGGTAAGTTAAGCTTGGTTTGATAACATAGCTCTGACCAAGAAATTATGACAAGAATCGTTCGGTTTCTAGCTCCCGTCTTGCTCCTAATTGGTTGTACTGACCACAGCCCGGCTGAGACTCAAAAAGAGCTAAGCTTGAGCTTACCGAGCGATTTCTCCTCCCTCGTGGAGCAGAGTCAACCGCACCGGCTCGGCTCAGTCACCCTTGACATAGTGCAACACCCCATCGAACTCGTCGGTGATTGCAGCAGCTGTGTGAATCCTCTCCATGTTGACCATCTAGTCCTGGAAAACCAGTACCTCCGGATCGAAGTAGCACCGCAGCTCGGTGGCCGAGTGCGTAGTGTTGTCTACAAACCCGCCCTTGTGGGCAGGGATGGTGCGCCCAAAACTAACACCCAGATGTTTGCCCTTGATACTCCCCAAGGGATCCCACATGACAAATTGCAAGTAAAGGTGCCTTGGAACTACGGCGGCTGGCGCATGTCCTTTCCCTTCCATGAACACGGTCTACGGGGCAAAGCTCAAGGCGCAAGTTATCGTTGGCGGATTCTAGCCGACGGGACAGCCGTGTTGACGATGACCATGTACTTCGACCGCTTCTCAAATCAGCCCAGCCCCGTAATTTCTGAAGAAAACTATCTTGATCTCAACTATCAAGGTAGGTATTCACCGCTGACCCTCGTGCAAGAGATTCGATTGGCACCGGGTCAAGCCTCTTTCCAGGAACGTTTGACGCTGTTCAACCCTTTGCCATATCGCTACGGATTTAAACTCTGGAACACGGCACAACTTCCCCGGACTGAGGATGCCAAATTCATTTTCCCCGTGTCACGTATGGCTTTCCATTGGGGAAAAAACCAAGCGTTCCGCAACTGGCCGCTGATGAACGATGGCACCAATGATACTGTAGTTGATCGCTCTGTCTTCGCCAATTGGACGGCACACCCCAACAAATTCGGCAAGAGCTATTTCGGAATCGACATGGTACACCCCTTTGCAGCTGTCTACTACCCAAGTGATGATTTAAACCGAGTTCGGATCACCTCCCCGTCAACCGCTCCTGGTCTCAAGCTCTACTCTTTCAACTGGAACCAGGGATGGCTTGATTCCTTCGAGCTTTGGGGTGGCAGCACGGAAATCTTTGAAGACCACGGACAATTTCTCGACCCTTTTGACCGCTACAGCTACGAGGAAGAATGGTGGATGCCCCAGGGAATTGGGGAACTGAGTGCTGCCTCGGCAGCGATCGCGGCGGGGCTGACCTATGAAGATGAGGGGGGAAAGACATATGCTCGGGTTCGGCTCACCGCTTCCCGTAACTACTCAGACTTAGTTGTTTCTGTTGGCAACGACACTGAGTCGGGTCTAGTTCAGCTCGACCAGTTGAATCCAGAGACGGTCGTTCTATTCTCGATTCCAGTGGCCAGCCATGGCAGCCCTGTTTGGGTGAAAGTCCACGAAGGTGAGCGGGAAATCTTCAATTATCGGATGCCTGTGGAACTTCCAGTGGTTGACAAAGCGGCGGAAGCCTGTCGTGAAGAAATTAATTTCGCCATTCCCCAAGCATTAGATAACTGTTCGGCAGCTACCAAAACACAGTCAAGTAGATACCGACGGGTCGAGTATTCCGAATTACGTGGCGAAAGCTACTGGCCCCCCAATGGTTCGGATAAAACCTGCAATCCTGAAAGGACCCTCAACACCTTCGGTCGTCCCGAAGCTGAAAAAATAGCAACTGCGCCCGAAGCCACAGCTCAGGAGCACCTGATTTATGGTCGGATTCTCTACCGGCTGGGCGGTCTTTCCAACTTCAAAACTGCCCGTAAACACCTAACAGCAGCAACCACTACCGAGCCTTCTCTGGGCGAAGCTTGGTTGCTTCTAGGAATTGTTGAGATGGAGACGGGTGACGCCCCTAAGGCCGTAACCGCCTGGAAAAAAGCTCTCGGCGCAGCCAAGCCAGCACCTTTAGCCAACTACTTTCTAGCCCTGAACGCTATCAGTGAAGGCAATCTTGATGCTGCACAGGAATTCATAGATGCACTAATACTGGGGGCACAACCAGACAATTACTTTGCTCGACTGCTAAAAGCAGGAATTCTTGAGCGTCTTCAACGGTACCAAGAAGCCTTAGAAATCCTCAACGAACTTGAAGATTTCCATGCCTCCGATCCGGGACTAGTCTATCTGAAACAGCTAGCCTATACTGGTCTGGGAGACACTGTAAAAGCGGAGGCCATGAAGCAAGTCTTGAGCCGACTTGAAGATCCCTTACGGGGCGAGCCGTCGGCAGCAAAGCGACGACAAGAGTTTGTTAATCGCTTATCAACTGGTGCATGGGAGTTGCCCTTGCGCCCACCCAATTTTACTTGTGAACCCATGTGGCTGCCGTTTAAAACATTGCGTCGCCTTCAGCGGGACGACTGGACAAACGGATTAACACCGCTCGAATGAATCTTGTGAACTGGAATTTCTGTCCAGAACTAGTTGACCACTACCTCTAGCTTCCTGGTTTGATGGGATTGGCTTAAGGCCAGGCTGGCAAATTGGGTATCCATCACGCTGAAATGACTTCAAAATCAGAAATCGTCTCAATCCAGACCCGTGCTCCACACTTGAGGGGATCATCTGGACGATACATCACCCGACAGGGGCCATTGACCTCCACCGTATGACCGTAAACATTTTTAGAGCCTCGCTTGACCGTAATCACAGGATTGCGGTCCCCCGTCTTGAGATTGTTGCGAATCACTCTCTGGTTAACATGAATCACTGTCTTGGTGTAATTTGTACGCTTTGACCAGTTCCGTTTTGGTCCGCGAGTGCCAGGGGTGACCACCGGCATACCATCAAACAACGGAATCACCCAAGTTCTCCCCACCTTATAAGCGCCTTTAACTCTGCCCTTGCCGAGAAGGTAACGGACGCGAGTGGCAGAAACACCTAGTAATTCAGCGGCTTGTGCGGTGGAAATCATCATGGCCAATAAACCATTGCTTTAACGATACTGTTATTGTAACACAAGTTTTCTGAAAATGCCAGGATTGGGTAAAACTATTGCAGCGATGCAGCGCGGTCTTGGGGAGGCAGCGCCGCCAAAGGGGGTTCCCCCCATGAGCGACTGCCGTGGTTTCCCCCATGAGCGACTGCATCAAGACATTTTCACAATCTTGAAGGGATTAGTGGGATTAGTGAGATTAGTGGGATAAAAGTGTGCTTAAAAACTATTGCATTGTCGCAATCTGAAGCCCTAGGGGCAACTGGGATTAATGAGTTTAATGGAATAAAAGGGTTATCACAAACTATTGCAGCGATGTAGAAGTGCGACCCGTGGCGAATTTAATTCACCACGGATCGCACCGCTATCTCCCTATCTCCCTATCTCCCCACCTCCCCACAAATCAAGTTTTAGTCAGACTTTGAAACAGCCCTGCCCTACTTTAATTGGTATTTTTTTTACTGCTCGATCAGCCCATGAGGCAGACGGCTCCACTCATTCCACGATCCATCATAATTTCTCACTTTGGGATAGCCGAGTAAATACTTCAAGACGAACCAAGTGGACGCAGAGCGTGCACCAATCGCGCAATAAGGAAATATTTCTTTGTCAGCTATAACACCTAGGCTGCTGTAAAGAGCATGTAACTCTTCTACTGACTTAAATGTACCGTCCTCATTCAAGGTATGAGTATTCTCAAGATGTACCGCACCTGGAATATGCCCTCCACGTTCAGCTCCTTCTGGCGGCTTCATCATAAATATCTCACCAGAAAACTCTTGAGGAGTCCGCACATCTAGCACCACACAATCCGTTTTCTCTAAAGATGCTTGCACCTCTGCCTGGAAAACTCGTAAGTCAGGATTGGGAGAGGTTGCTTGATAAGAGGTGGGCGGAAAGTTTGACAAGTCTGATGTTACTGGACGACCTTCTGCCACCCATTTCTGATGACCACCGTTAAGGACATACACTTTTTGATGTCCAAAGAGCTTCAGAAACCAGAACATAAAAGCTCCTGTGCCTGGGTAACTACCATAGGCAATGACGGTGGTTTCTTGGGAAATTCCTGAGCGCGACAACAGTTCCTCAATCGCAGTGGGGTCTAAATTCATTGCGAAGTCGGGCATGGAGAGATCAGTGGGGAAATTCCAGAAAATAGCCCCCGGAATATGAGTATCTTTGTAAGATTCTGGACTCATATCAACTTCAACCACACGCACCATCGGATCTTCGAGATGATCCATCAGCCATTGTGTATTGACCAAAACTTCAGGGTGAGCGTATTGAGACATCGGTTTTCTCCTAATATTGACGCTAAAGCTAATATTAGGGAAGGCAGTTTGGGTTGCCCAGTACCCGATCGAGTACACTTTTGGTGATCACGGTCGTCAATAACTCACCGCTAAGTCTTTTGAGACTATAGCGGGAGCTTGTTAAAAGCTCATAGTTGACCAGTCTAAGTTTTCTAAAAACTACGTTATTTCTGAGTGTTCAATTTCCTACCTGGGGATGCGTAGCTAGTCCCCAGCTCTAGAACCCAGCCGTTAAACAGGTGTAGTTGAGTTAAGCCAGTGCGATTGGGAAAGTACCGAGAAATAACTTTGACGTTCGCGAAGCGTGTGCGAAGCACTCAGCTAACTTTACCCTAGCGATAGGAGGAAACACAGTTATGCGTGTCTTTGTACTTAACAAAAATCGACAACCTTTAGACCCATGTAAACCGGCGAGAGCGAGAATTTTACTCTCAACAGGCAAAGCCAAAGTCTATCGTCGTTACCCATTCACCATAGTTTTGACGGAGGAAATAAAGGAACCAATCACTCACGAACATCAGTTAAAAATAGACCCTGGTGCAAAAACAAGTGGTCTAGCCATTGTCCAAGTAAAGCGGATAATCTGGGGAGCCGAACTTACCCATAGGGGTTTTCAAATACGAGAAGCTTTAACCTCTCGCAGGCAGTTAAGATGCTCCCGACGCAATCGTAAGACTCGATACCGCAAGCCCAGGTTCCTTAATAGAACTAGACCAAAAGGTTGGTTAGCTCCTAGCCTGATGTCTAGAGTTCAAAATATTTTAACTTGGGTTAAAAAGCTAACTCGATTATGTCCTGTTACAGGTATCTCCCAAGAGTTGATCAGATTCGATACTCAAAAACTCCAAAATCCTGAAATATCTGGGATAGAATATCAGCAGGGTACACTTGACGGTTACGAACTTCGGGAATATTTACTTGAAAAATGGGATCGGAAATGTGCTTATTGTGGAGCAACAGGTACTCGGTTAGAAATCGAGCATATCAAGCCTAGATCCAAAGGTGGCTCCGATCGAGTTTCTAATTTAGCGATCGCGTGTCGCCCATGTAACCAAGCTAAATCTAACCAAGATATTGAGCTTTTCTTATCCAAGAAGCCTAGCATATTGAAACGTATACTGAATCAAGCTAAACGCCCCCTCGCTGATGCGGCTTCTGTTAATACAACCCGCTGGAAATTGTACCACGAATTAAAATCAATCGGGTTGCCTATTGAAGTGGGCAGCGGCGGATTGACTAAATTCAATAGGTGTCGCCAAAGTCTTCCTAAAACTCATTGGTTGGATGCGGCGAATGTTGGAAAAGTTGAAACATTGATTATTGAAGTAACCCATCCTTTGATAATGACCGCAAAGGGGCACGGTACTCGTCAGCTCTGTAGAACCAATAAGTATGGATTCCCTATTCGTCATTGCTCCAGAATTAAATTTCACAAAGGCTTTCAAACGGGCGATATAGTTCGTGCTGTAGTAACCAAAGGCAAAAAGATCGGTACCTATGTAGGACGGGTTGCTACCAGAAAATCAGGGTCTTTCAACATATCAACTAAATCAGGATTGGTGCAGGGCATCAGTCACAAATATTGCCAATTTATTCACAGGAAGGATGGTTATGCCTATACAAACTAAACCCTGTCCTCCCTTTCCTGAGTGCCTGTCACCTGGGGGAACCCCAGGTGTTTATATGGCACGTCTCACCGCTAAATCAAAGATTATAGCGGGAGACGACCGGGAGGTGGACAGATGACTAGTTCCTTGCAGTTTTTATTTCAAGCCATTCATCAGGTCAAGGATGAAGCAGACTTGCGATCGCGTATTGTCCCAAAAATTGGTGAGCATTTTGTGGCAAAGCGATGGGGCGTTTTTTTCTTCGATCAATTGCTTCCAGTTAATAAAAAGCTTCAGGAATCCCTACAAATCGCCCTATCTATCGACCATAACCCTGTTCTACGCTATATCGTTGAGCATCACGCTCCTGCCCATGAATCATTGGTAGCATCGCCCAAGGTTTGGGCCTTGATTTGTCCTCGGCCAGATCATTGGCATGTGATGGCAGGACCAATCATCAGCAGTGGTCAATTAGTAGGTGCCCTAGGCTGCACTCGTGAACGGTCAATGCCTGCTTTCAATACACAGAATCTAGCGGATATGAGTGCAGTCTGTTTGCACTTGTCTGTTTGGGCTACAACCGTGCGCTCCCAGCACCAATCTTTCAAAAGCGATTGCTTAACGCCTCGTGAATTGCAAATTGCCGAATTAGTTGCATTAGGACGGACTAACGCAGAAATTGGCACTGAACTTTGGATTACAGAGAATTCAGTCAAGCAAGCTCTCAAGCGAATGTTTCGCAAGCTGAAAGTTTCATCCCGTGCTGAGATGGTTGCACAACTTTGGGTTAAAAAAGCTTACTTATCAAATCAAGGACTATCTCGATTCGACTCGATGCCCAACACCCAACGATAAGCTTACCGCAGCAACTAAAGCTTGTAGGGTGGGCAAAAAGCGTTTGGTTATGCGTGAGTATTCTAGATAATATAAATTTGCCCACCCTACTTTAATTGGTATTTTTTTTACACTTTTCCCTATTTTATATTCCCTGTTCCGTTCTTTTGCTTGCATGCATATTAGTTCTTAAAATCGTTGATAACAAACATCCTTGCCGACGCCTTACTTAGTTAGCAGTTTTATACAAAAAATATCGCCTCAAGGTTAAGAAAAAAATTAAAAAGTTAATTTTAGGTTAATTCTAGGTAAACTTAACAAACTCTTTATACGCTAGTCAGATAAAAATACACTAAATATTTACATAAAGTTCAAAAACAACCGTTAACCAAACCTTATAATTAAATTTATATAACTACAATCAAAATTTAACCTGGAAATGAAACCCTGACTAAGGGAGTTCAGCTAGTTTCAATCATCACGTATAGCAGAGAAAGAGTTGGTTAGGACAATACTCTGAAAGCATTATCCAGAGCAT
>NZ_CEYLVT010000287.1:0-8407 GCF_982860115.1 Moorena sp. | reverse complement strand
TATCACACCAGGTAAGCCTAGTGCAGCCACCTTTCTAACCACTTCATCCATATCACTATTCCTCAATATGTTTAGTTTAGAGAATTGCTATTATTTTCACTAGTATTCCTTCCAAACTGAGTAGCGACATCAGTGGAAATAGGGAATTATTGAATCAACAACGAACCAAGCTAATAGTAGGTTTACACCAACCACTTTACGTTGTCTACTTATGGTTAGCGTGAATCTTGCCTCGCGTCCTACTATAAACTTCAGTCAATGAATAAGGATTCCGGAAAATATTTTCCCGTGAATAAAATTCTCTTACCTTCTTGACCCCTATGGCGCTTAGGCCAGGAGCAAGGAAGCCCAGTCTTTCGGTAACTGTTCAAAGTTAAGGGATTACTGCTGACAGCCTATGGGAATCCTGCTTGATGAGTGCGCCCCACGACCAAGTTAAAATAGAGGCGTAAAGCTCAAACAAGATCATTCCAATGACAGTCCAACAACCCCGATACAGCAAAGAAGAATTTGCTCGACGTGGTGATGAAATCTACGAAACTCAGGTGCGTCCAAAGGTCGAAGCAGGGAATGACGGCAAGATTGTCGCCATTGATATTGAAACAGGCGATTTTGAGATTGACGCAAGGGAAATAGCCGCTTGCGATCGCCTCGAAGCCCGTCACCCAGATGCTCAAATCTGGATAGTCCGGATTGGTTCGCGCTATGTTCGTCGGTTCGGTGGACGTGGAAAAAGAGTGCGGCTTGTTCTAAGTAGGAGTCTCTAAAAACTAGAGAGGTATGACTTAGGTAACTCACGGGGGATAACCCCAAAAGTTATAACTGTCCGTTTTGGATGGCGGTGAAAACCCGACCCCCTGCGGAGACAGGTGACTCCCTACCTTGGCCACGCCGAGAACTAGGCATAACTCAGAGCGAAGCTGGCACCAGGCCGCAATCAGACCTAAATCAGATGTGGGACACTGGCGGTATCGGGGAGGTGACATGGATAACAGAAGCAAAAGTCCTGAAAAAGCGTCTAACCACGGAGCCGCAATCTGACTAGTACATGCGAGACTTGATTCCCTATATTTCTCACAGCGTTTTTCTTTTGATAGCTGTAATCTCCGAGAAGGGAATAGGCGAATTGGACTGTCCTAAATCACCAAAACAATCTAACGGATGGAACAAGTAAAAACGACAGCAATAATGGGTCTAAGGAACGGTCGAAACCTCAGTAAGTGATGCCACACTTAATCCCCACTGTCGGGTAGGATGCCACTAAATAACTGGTGGCGGGTATTCAGAGTATACAAACTTGACGGAGAGCATGGGTAGACACATGTCAAATAGATATAGTGACCTTTGGAAAAGCCAACAGTGGAAGAAGCTCCGCCAAAACCTTTTCCGCCTACAACAGCGAGTATATAAAGCAGTTCGAGAAGGTGACCTGAGGAAAGCTAGGTCTCTACAAAAACTCATCATGAAATCCCGCTCAGCACAACTATTGGCAGTCCGACAAGTGACCCAACTAAATAAAGGGAAAAAGACGGCTGGAGTTGATGGAAAGTCAAGCCTCAACTACAGAGAACGCATGGCACTGGTTGAAGCATTGAACCATTATTGTCACGACTGGCAACATAGTGGACTACGTGAAGTACCAATCCGTAAAAAGAACGGGAAGACCCGGATGCTAAAGATACCAACCATAGCAGACAGAGCATGGCAGTGTCTAATTAAATACGCCCTGGAGCCAGCACACGAAGCCACATTTAGTGGTGATAGCTACGGATTCAGAACAGGCAGATGCGCTCAAGATGTGCAAAAGCGGTTACAGATACACCTAGCATCAAACCACAACGGCATCACCAAACGCATCATAGAATTAGACATCAAAAAATGCTTTGACCGCATCAACCACAGTTCAATAATGGAGAGATTAATAGCCCCTAAAGCTATTAAGCAAGGAGTGTTCAGATGCCTAAAAGCAGGAGTTCACGCCAAATTTCCAGAATTCCCAGACCAGGGAACACCACAAGGTGGAGTGGTAAGCCCCTTACTAGCAAATGTGGCACTTAACGGAATAGAAGACATCCACACGTCACTGCGATATGCAGATGATATGGTGTTCATTCTAAAGCCTAAAGACAATGCTGAGAAAATCCTCCAGAAGGTTAAGGAATTCCTAGCTGAAAGAGGGATGGAAATAAGTGAAGAGAAGACCAAACTAACCAAAGCGACAAACGGATTTGACTTCCTGGGGTGGAAATTTCGCGTCAGAAAAGACGGAAAGTTCTCGTGTATTCCCTCAGAGGAAAATCACAGAGCAATCCGTCAGAAGATTAAAGCCGTGGTTAACCACTCGAATTATGGTGCCAAAGTAAAAGCTAAGAAGCTAGCCCCCATCGTTCGCGGATGGAGAAACTACCACAGTAGCTGTGATATGAGCAGCTCAAGGGACAGCTTATGGTTCATGGCCAATACTGCCCACCGAAAATTCCGAAAGGAAAAGAAAGTAAGTCGGCAAAGAGCAACTGAACTATGCAAAAAGGCATTCCCAAAAGTAGGATACAAACAAAACCAACACGTGAACGTAAAGGGGACTAAGTCACCCTATGACGGTGACCTAGTCTACTGGAGTAACCGAAACTCTAGGTTATATTCAGATGCTACTTCAGACGCATTAAAAAGGCAAAACCATTCCTGTGGACACTGTGGATTGAGGTTTCTAGAAGGCGAATCTGTACATCTCCATCATGTCGATGGAAACCACGACAATTGGTCAAAAAAGAACCTTTTAGCAGTCCACCAAAGCTGCCATCAACAGATACACTGGAGCATGCCGAAAGGCCGGTCAAAAGACTGAGTTTACCTAGGAGCCGTGTGAGGGGAAACTTTCATGCACGGTTCTGGAGCGGAGGTGCCCCGGATAATACCGGGCATCGACCGTAACACGGGATGATTAGAGGAAATGTTAATGCAGACTTTGAACCCATTATTCCCATTTCAATTTATGGCTTGAATGGTAAAATTTACACTCAACCGGCAATCATAGATACAGGCTTTAATGGTTGGCTTTCACTGTCTCCAGATTTGATTACTCAGTTAAATCTGAGATGGAAAAGGCGAGGACGCGCTATTCTTGGCGATGGTAGTGAATGTATTTTTAATGTGTATGAAGCAGTTATCCTATGGGACGGATTCTCTCTAACAATTCCCATCGATGAAGCTGATTCAGAACCACTTGTTGGAATGTCATTGATGGAAGGCTATCAACTCATGATTCAAGTCATTGAAGGAGGCAAGGTAGAACTCCACAAAGTCAATGCAGTCTAACCAATCACTACATCTTTACCACTTTTGTTTACAAGAAAACAAAATTATCACTGTCAAGAGCACTGCCCTGAACTCCCCTCAGAACAGCCAAGTCTTGACCTAAAGTACTAATTGAAACATCATCCTGATTTTGAGCGATCGCAATATCTTCAAAGGTGACCCCTAGACCGCTAATCACCAGTACATCAACATCCAACTCAAAATCAGTAATGGTGTTAGCAGTGCTAGGAAAAGCTGCAGCCGCAATCCAAAACTGATCCGCATCATCACCGCCAGTTAGCAAGTTATCACCATTGCCAGCAAACAAGATATCGTTACCCTCTTGACCAAACAATAGGTCGTTGGTGCCAGCAATCAGAATATCACCGTTGTCACCACCATCAAGTCGATTATTTCCCCTACCCACTGAAGCATTTAGAATATCGAAGCCAGCTTCACCAAATAGTCGATCGTTAGTACTAGCAAACAGTTCATCGTCCCCTTCGCCACCATACAGTTGATTGCCACCAGAGGTTGCAGAGGTATCCACTAAATCATTACCAGCACCAGCCAAGACAATCACTGGACTCTCAAAAATAGTCAGCTGATCATCCTCAGGAGTGCCAAAGATTGGATTTGCTATAGCTGGAGAAACTCGTTGATTACCAAAGTCAATACTATTGACAATCTCACCAGGGTCGATTTCAATGGTGTAACTGCCAGAGCCACCAGGAAAGGTTTGCTTCCAGCCTGGTAAGAGCACTTCAGCAACAGTGTAAGTGTCTGGTTTGAGGTCTGTGAAGCTATAGTTCCCTTCAGCATCGGTTATTGTGAAGGTTTCACCAGTATCAAGTTTACCATTCTGGTTCTGGTCAAGGTAAATCGTCCAGTCTTCCAAACCAGCTTCATCAGGCTCCCGCACACCATTCCCATTCAAGTCGTTCCACTTGATGCCAGAAATCGAGCCGTTTCTTGTTGTATCCACTAACTCCTGAATCGCCAAGTCTGCCTGAATTAATCCGAAGCCAGTACCATTATCAAATCCTTCATCAAACCCAGGAGTAAATGGGTCATCCATATCGAGAGCTGTACGCTCTAGAGTGTCGTAAATTACGTCAGGACTTGTTCCTGGAACAGCGTCAAGCATCAAAGCCGCCACTGCTGCTGCATGGGGAGCTGCAGCAGAAGTACCAAAGAAGTTCGGAAAGCCGTCTCCTTCAACATCCCGTCCTGGAAAGGGAGGAAAGAAAGTCGTGTTAGTGCCATCAGGAGCAACAATTTCAGGCTTCTGTCGAATTTCAGGAGTTGCCAGACGATTGCCAGCCGGATCAAATAGGATCGGTGTAGTTCCAGCAGAAGAGAAACTTTCTAACACTGCTGGGTCACTACCAAACGCTGGTGTATTTTGATAAAACGCGGCTCCCACTGCTTCAGCACCAGCAGCATTAGCATGACCATATACTGTTGAGCTGTTAGTAGCATACTCAATATTATCCGCCTGCCTAAACTCAACATACTTGATCCGAGTCGGGTCTGGACCACCCTCCGGTTCAAATTTGCCAATCGCTAAGTGGAAATTAGCCGTTGCTCCTGTAGTGTTTTGGAAGAACAAGAGCTCGACCGGATCGCGGCCTACATTAAAATCTACAGCGGATTCCAGCACTTTAGCATTCAAGTCGTCATTCTCAAACACGAAGATATCTAAGTCATTACTGGAACCAACTCCTCCTGCCGAGGCAAATGGCTCATCCCACTGAAAGGACAGTAAAATACTCTCCCCATCGTCTAAAGTGAACTGTTGGAAAATATCTACACCGTCGGATGGGTCAAAATCATGGAATCGATAGCCCCTATTGGCCGTGTCGTCCAAACCGAGCCGGAAATCGCTTTCGTAGGAATCGCGGCTATTATTACCAGCGGAAGAGAAATAAGAAACACCCTCAGCTACTACCTGATCTACTGCTTGAGCAATAATCCCATCTTGGAACATTGGCTCAGCCAAATAAATAACGTCATCCACAATCACATCAGCACCAGCGACAGTTGCTAAGTCAACAATCCCCTTAGCGAAACTCGCTTGACCCAGAAATGCCGTATGAAAGGCTAAATCAGCACCGGGAGCGACATCATGAATCAGTTGCAGCATGCCACGACCTTCATCAGTGTTGGAGGGGGAGAGGTCGTCTAGCAGCACATTGACGGTCGCCGTATTACCAAAAGGATTACCAATACCAGGAAGGTCCCCACTAGCGATATCGTCAGATTCTCCCCCTAGAACATTATAGCTGTCAGACAATACTCCGACAGTAACCCCACTGCCATCCACACCAAATCGGGTACGAGCAGCTTCAGCATTCATGGCTCCATCCCCTTGAGTGGTGGTTAGCCCGACATTGGTGATGGGACGATACGCTGGTTTGACAAACTTTAAGCTCTCTAAACTAGCCATCTCGTCAAGGGCTTGAATCGGTAGTACACCGGAAACTACCGAACCATACATTGAGCCTTGCTGTAATCCTAACTCTTCTAGATCCTTTAATAGGGTAGTTGTATCTTGAGCTGCTACTGCATCAATCACCACAAAACTGTTGCTTACTTGCAACAATTGGTTGTTGGATTGGAAGGGCAAGAAGGTAGTTTTTTCCAAGTAACCTTTGTGTTCTTCATAGAGTAAGGTCAGATGCCCACCTACTGTTTTGAACATTGGATTGCTTTTCTTGGTAGAACTAACCCCACTCTCTAGTAGCCCCGAATCCATAGCAGATGAAGGTTCGTCACTGACGTCACCTTTAAGATTAACTGTTTCTTCACCCCAAGAGTTTTCAGCCATCATGTTTTCAGCCATAATAAATAATTATCCTGCTCTGATTATTCAGTAATATTGAACAGAGCAATTTAGATTAATCATCTATTAATTATCTTGGGATTATGGTGAATGGTAAATCGTCAATTCTACTCAGATTAATTATCTAGTAATGAGAGGAAATCGTCAATTCTACTTAGATTAATTATTTAGAAATAAGGGTAAATCGTCCTCCCTACTCCCTAGGTAAGCTAATGCGCTACGCGCATTAGCTGAATGGTTACATCCCTATGGCTCTGAGGCCAGGGGCAAGGGAGCCGCGTCTTTCGGTAACTGTTCAAATTCAAGGCATTACTAATGTTATCTGCATAGCGATCGCATTAGATTGTCTAGGAATAGTCAACAAATACCCCAGGGGATTGGTTCACAAGGGCATTTTAAATAAGGCAGTTAGCAGTAGGCTAAAATTAGAGGAACTCCTACTGTACGGAATAACGGAGATGAAAACCGCAGCCCGTGTTATTCATAAAAGTCTAGGTAGCAGGAAACCCCGTGTCTTTAGACCGGGGAGGAATGCTCCACAGTGGCTAAAGCCACCTGACTGGTCAACCATGATGAGGGTCATTGATGTACCTCTGGATGGTTTCAATGCTTACTTTGCCTGCTGCCCTTGAAAAAGTAACTATTTGTCCAAAGCGAAGGCAGCTTCTTAAGTTCAGGGAACTCTTTCCTTAGGTAGTTAGCACTCCTTCCTTTAAAAGCTCTTACTACCTGATAAATGGCATCCGTAGGGTGTATTTCAACAAATAGATGTATGTGATCTGGCTGTACTTCAAGAGCCTTAATATTCCATCCTTTTTCTGTAGCTATCTCTGCAAATATCTCGTAGATCCTATCTCGGATTTTGTCAACAAGTACTTTTTTTCGTCTTTTAGGAATCCATACTAGATGGACTGTGCATAGACCTACCGCGTGGTTGTAGTGCCTATACTCACTCATATTTTTTCTCAATTTTATTCTTTCCGGAGATTAAATCTTATAATAGTGGAGCTTTACTACAAAAAATTTAACCCTTAACTCACAGACTGCCAACTATAAAAGCTCCACTATTCTTGCGGTAACTTCTGACCGGGTTGACTGTTCCAGTGTAGATTATTATAGAGATAAGGACAAGCAAAAAGAGGTCGATAATGGCTAAACCCAAGAATTATATAGGAGTGCAGCAAATAATGCTGCATCCTGACAAAGAGACAAAAGCAATACTTGAATACCTTTGTGGACAGTCAGGGAAGCTCTATAATATGGGAGTCTATTATGCTCGACAGATCTTCTTTAAGACAGGGCAAATACTGACGGGCAAGTTTGACCTAATCTATGAGGGAAGTATAGGAAAAAGCCTGACAGCAAAATCAATTCCTTCGACTCCCGCACAACAAACATTATTGAGTGTTACTGAGGCGTTTAAGTCTTACAATAAATTAAGAAGTCTTTGGTTTAAAGGACAATTACCAAATAAGCCAAGACCTCCTGCTTACCTAAAAGGAACGAAGATGTTTAAGGTAAGTTATCCTAACTCTGGAGGTCAAAAACCCAAGCTAGTAAACGGTAGGCTCAGGTTCTCTCTTGGGTTAACTGTAAGAAGGTGGTTCGGAGTTAAGTATTTTGAACTTCATTTTCCTAGCAATCTAGAAGGGAGGAAAATAAAAGAATGGACAATACTCCCAAAGAATGGAGCGTTTTATTTAGAAGTTTCTTACGAAATTCCAGATCAGAATGGATATAAAAAGTTAAATAATAACGAAGCTTTATCAATAGATCTTGGAACTGCCGACAACCTAGCAGCTTGCGTTGATACACTCTCGAATTCTTTTTTAGTTGATGCCCGAGCTATGAAGGCTTTTAACCAATATTGGAATAAACAGGTATCAACAAGAAAAGAAGGGAAAGCCCAGGATTATTGGGATAAGTGGCTTGCTCAAGCTACTCGTAAACGCAATCACCGAATTAGAGACGGAATAAATAAAGCAGCTAAACTTATCATCGATCACTGTTTGAAATATGCTATAGGAACAATTGTTTTAGGCTGGAATGAAGGCTTTAAGACCGGTGCGAACATGGGTAGAATAAACAATCAAAAGTTTGTTCAGATTCCTCTTGGTAAACTTAAAGACAGATTGCAACAATTGTGTGAAATACATGGGATTCAACTAGAAATAACAGAAGAAGCTTACACCAGTAAAGCTAGCTATCTTGACGGAGACTCCCTGCCCAAGTTTGGAGGTGCGATTCGTTGACTAGAAACCTTACCCT
>NZ_CEYLVT010000286.1:0-8460 GCF_982860115.1 Moorena sp. | reverse complement strand
TACCCAAATGTAAAAAACCTACCCCTGTGAGCCACACCCCACACCCCACACCCCAAAACCCACACCCCACACCTGACGTCTTTGTTAAAAACCTACCTCTGTGAGCTACTCCCCACTCCCTGCACCATCTGCGAGATATGATCAAGAACAGACGTAAATCAAGAGGTACCCCATGTCCCGTAGATGTCAGTTGACTGGTAAAAAGGCCAATAATGGCTATGCTGTTTCTCACTCCCACCGTCGGACTAAGCGCTTACAAAACGTTAACTTACAGGTTAAAAGAGTTTGGTGGGAAGAAGGGAAACGCTGGGTGAAGCTGCGGATTTCCACTAAGGCCATTAAGACCTTGCAGAAGAAGGGTCTGCAAGCCATGGCTAAGGAAGCTGGAATTAATCTGAATCATTATTAAATGAGGGAATCGGGAATCGGGAATCGGGAGTAGGGAGTAGGGAATCGGGAGTAGGGAGTAGGGAGTAGGGAAGATTATAAAAGAGACATTATAATAATTCCTCAATAGTTACCCTTGATAACAATTTCCCCATCTCCCCACACTTCCCACACCTCCCCATCTCCCCACCTCCCCATCTCCCCATCTCCCCATCTCCCCTTGTTTTTTCTCTGGGGGTGATGGGTTTTTGGCTTAATTTGGGTAGTTTAAATCTATGAGTTTTTGGTAAGCGGGAATAGTCTTCCTTTAGAGGAGGTAGGAAATTCCTAGCTTGGGTAAACTGGTTAAAAATCTCGGTTGTGTTTTTGGGAAATCTCGATAGTATAATTAAATATTTATTATTCTCTCTTCGTAGGTAGATCTAACGCTATGGGGTTAACCATTGATTGTTACCCCTTTGCTTCGTTAAACCATTTGATAGGACTAAGCATTAAGGTGTTTGACTTTGCCTATTGCTAGCATGCCTATTGCCTATTGCCTTGAGCTATATCATCTAGGGTGCGTGAACTAGTTCGTCTTCAGGAATCTACTCAGGAAATGTGACAGGAAAATCCCTATGTCAACCAGGAAGTCAACCAGGAAGAAGTTAGCGAATGCGATCGCAAAACTACTGAAACAGGTAGTCAAACTCTCTCAAGCCATCACCAAACCCTTGATGCGTTGGCTTTTGCGCAGCTTATTTATTTTACACCGTCGGTCCCGCGTGGCAACAGCAGGGTTTGTGTTGCCTACCGCGATTATGGTGACCTTGGTGGTAACCTTGCTGGTAACTGCCATTGTGTTGCGCTCCTTTGACCGGGTCAAAAATGCCAGTAATTATCGGGTCAATCAAGCGGTGTTTAATGCCGCCGCTCCAGCCATTGAGCGGGCTCAAGCCAAATTGGAAGCCTTGTTTGCTGACCCCACTCTGCCCCGCTCCACCCCATCAGAGGAAGCGTTGGAAAATGCCTTCGATAGTGACAAATACGACTTTGGTGATGAAAAGCGTTTGAGGCTCGAACACGAAGACAGTAACGGCAACGAAAGCACCATAAATACTGCCTGGAGGTTTCCGGTTGATACGGATAACAATGGCCTATTCGATAGCTACACCCTCTACGGAATTTACTTCAAAAGTCCAAATCCATTATTAAACGAAAAAATCAGAACCCCTCTACAAGCCAGAACCCCGCCGATGGTTAACTCAGGCAACAGCGATAAATGTAAAGCAGCTGCTACCACTAGCGCTAGCCTAGTGGATAATTCCGGGTGGTTTAAGTCTGAGTCGAAATTAAAGAAAAGTATATTCGTTTACACCGCAACTGTTCCGATTGTGGCTGAAAAAGATAAAGGAGATCTAGGTGATTCAGCCGAGATTTACAAGGGTGAGGCGGGATTCTCAGCTCTAGAGTATCAGCAAGACCGAGCCAGAATTCCCCTGGCCAACAATGCCATTGTCTACGATGATGATTTACAAATCACTCCTGGAAGTGGCATCCAGATTAATGGCCGGGTTTTTACTAACGGGAATTTTCTCACCGGTAATGCTAAGAATGAGTATTTTCAAGTCAGTAGCCCGGAATCTTGCTACTACACCGAAGAAAACAGCAAGATCGTTGTCGGGGGCAATATGGCCTTTGGTCGTGTAGATGATGAGCAAGATAGAGACGGAGGAGGAATCATACATCTGTTCAATAGCAATGAAGTCAATGGTAACAAAGCAGCACCGGCAGTAGTCAAGTTAAACAAAAATGATAGATCGGTTAATCAACCACCCAATGAGATTGGCAATAACAGCCAAGCCTTCACCGCACGAATTAATGCTCTGGTAAGCGATCAGTTAAAGAAGGGTGAGGGTACTGACCCAGAGGAAGTATTTAAAAAGTACGAAGAAGTTGAAGATGAAAATGAGCGTGATAAACAACGGAACAAAGCTCTAGAGACATACTTCAAAGACCGCACCCGTCGTGTTCCCTATGCAGAAGTTGGCCCTGAAGTTGACCTGGCTGAAAATCCTCCAAACGCAACTCCACAAGGCAACGGTGACGACCTCCGACCCCAGGATGACTGGATATTTCCCTATGACCCAGGTACTACCACCAGTAACAATGGCCTGACTCTCAAGATCAAGGGAAAAAAGCTAAGTCCTGCAGCAACGGAACCAAGTGAACAACAGAAAGCAGGTCAGGAACTACAAATTGGCGATCGCGTTTTGATCGGTCATGGCTTACCCGCTCGATGGTGGGATAACACAGCAGGGGACTTCCAGGGTGCCAGAGCTCCACAAGACATTGGGGGTGGCGTTACGTGGGATGAGAGCAAGGATAATCGCTTCCGCACTACCCAAATCACTCCCTTGTCTGACTTAGGGGATACTGACCGCAATGGTTTCTGGGAAGCAGCAGCAGCCAGGCAACCGGTTCAACCCCTGGAAGGGTATGGGGGATTGCGGGTAGTTACCGGTGCTGGGATTTATGTGGATGATAATGGTGTGTTTGGTGATACGCCGGAATTCCCTCGCAAGAATGATCAACACCCTGACAGGGAGTCTTATTTGCCCCCTCCAGCTTGGGATATTAGGTTTGTGGATCCATCAAATTCTGGAGATAAAAGAATACAGGTAAATGACATAACAACCCAATTGACAGGAATCCCCATACTGGTCTGGCCAGATACCATGCCCATGCATGGTGGGGTAGGTGGTGATTTAACTGATAATAATGATTTTCCTCCTCCTCCTGGTAATGACATTACTGATTTTGACCAGAAAAGTGACCTATTGATGAGGGCAAGCGCGGTTTATCACTACACCAAAAAGCCACCAGGCACTGACCCAGAAACCAAAAATTTTGACCAAGAACCGATTGCCTGTGTCAGTAGCTACTATGACCCCACAGATGAAAACTCGGCGAAAAATGATGTGGCATCTGGGGATCCGGCTTGGGACACACCAGACCGATTTGATCTTAACAACGGCAGGTCTAACAATGGCATCGTTTACCCCTTTCCTGGTAGAGATGCTGGCGACCAAAAACTGCAACGACAATCCCGATTAGTCTTTCCCAATGGGCGTCTTGTCAATGAACCCTTGAGAACAGCTTTAAACAAAGTAGCAGGTGATCGCACCCTAGCTGATAATTCAGCCATTGATACCGCAAGTTGCGCCCTAGCAATTTTAGATGGCACTGTTACTCCTATCGGTAGTAGTGCACCGATCCCTAATGGGGCAATCTACGAACAGTCCTTTTTGAATGCCAGGCAAGTCCAGGAAATTGAAGATCCTAACACTCCCCAGCTCTATGACCTAGCCATAGAAGACCGTCAGCCTCTGGAAATCCGGGCGACAGTGTTGGATCTGAATCTGCTCAGAACAAAAAAAACAAGTGATACATCACCCAACGGTCCCAGCCCAGAATTCTTGCTACCGGATAGCGGGATTATCTACGCCACCCGTGATGATGCATTACTAGACCTCAGTAATAAAACTGGCGCTAACCCTGAAGAAAGGAGGCGCTTAAGTTCGGTAGACTTTGAGCTTGACCCCACCCGCCGTCCCAATGGAATTATTTTACGTAATGGGACAGTGCTAGCCCGTCAAGACGAAAGTAACTCATTTAAATTGACCACTCCGGAAGGAGCAGAGAAAGGGTTAATTTTAGCCACCAATTTGCCAGTGTATATCAAAGCCGATCCCAACGTTATCGATCCCGATAATGGACCATCCGGCTTTAATTTGCACCAAACCCCTGACGGAAAGTTGGTGGAAGAGTTCAAGGATCAACTACTGCAAAATGATCCTTGGAAGGATAATGCAGATGGCAATTTCTATGGTCGTAAGAAACTGAACGAAAACTTTGCTTGTCGCCAAAATGATAGTCGATTGCCGGATTGTAACGATGGGGATTTGTGGCGACCAGCAGTAGTGATTGCTGATAGCGTTACCCTACTGTCTAAGGATTTTAACTTTGGTTTCCGCTCCGATGGGGACTATGACCTGAGGGGGATACCAATGGGTTATGACTTGAACAGGGATGGTGACTTAATAGACCGTGTAAATGAGCCAGCTGGTGCTGACCTTAATGGCAATGGTGCCCGAGGTAGCGATCAGGTTCTAGAGTCTCAAATTGTCTATGGTTATGACTTGAACGGGAATCGTGACTTCCAAGATACTTTCAATGAGACAGACATTAAGTTTGACGATGATGATCAGGGCTTTGACCTAAATGGTAATGGTAGTGTAATTGACCCTAAGGTTCCGGAGTTTGATATCCCTGTTGCTGTAGGACTTAAACTAAATGGCATATTTGACAATAATTTTGTCACTAGTGCCAACTGGTGGGATGTGAACGAGAACGGTAATATTGATAATCCAGATGATTTGAGGGGTAACCCTCAACCTAGTCTTGAATTAAATCCGAACGGTAGAACTGTAAACACTTCCTATCTAAGCAATTTTGTCACTCCGATTCAGCGACGGGTGCAATTTCCAGAGTATGTGATGGAAATCTGTCGGAGAGTGCCGGTTTCAGCTTGTAGACCTGAGGACTGGGTCATTGGCATACAAGGTGGCGATCGAGAGGCAAGGGCTACTATTGACCTTGAGGGAACTCCTGTTAATCAACTTTTGTCCGGCACAACTGCAACACCTGCCATAGATCCCGCCGATCGACGCTATCCCCGTCGCATTGCTTTCCAACGGGATCCTGATCCTAATAACAACAACGACAACAACAACTTGGTGCTAGATGGCGGTTTTCCAATTCCTCTGGGAATAGCTGAGAATACAGAGACTGTCCAACCTTACCCATACAATCGCTTCAATACCAACAGACCTCGATTACAACCAAATGCTCTGTGGTACAGAACAGCTATAAATCGAAATAACCCTACCGATACCACTCTAAGCTTCGGTCAGAACCAACCACTGTTTTACCAAAGACCATTAAACGCAACAACAGCCCAACCGATGTTGGTACCAGTCCTACAAGTTCACTCCCTGACTGCTCAACCCCGAGGGACAGAGAACAGATTCCCGATCGAAAAAGGGGAATGTGTGGAAATCGAAGATGGCTGGACACAGCGAGCCAATGAAGACGGAGCAACCTTCAATGTAGTGATTGCTTCGGGTGATAGTCCCCCAAGGCCAGAGGAATATAACGGTAGTTTAGAGAACTTCGTACGCTTCCTAGAAAACTGGCGGAAAGATGGTGGAACCTGCAAAGACAATGACGGTATCCCGGTGCGGATCAGTGGCTCCCTAATCCAGTTCAAGCGTGCGGCCTATGATACAGCTCCATTCGTCCATGCAAATGAGAACGCTGGTGCAGAATCAGTCCCCACTCGATTTGGATATGACATAGAAGCTAGGGACAGAAACCGAGGCAGTTCAGCTTCCATGCCCTATGCCACTGCTAGTGGTGAACTGCCCTATTACATGGCACCCACACGTCGATATGGTTTCGATGTGGCTCTGCTGACCCAGTTACCAGACCTGTTCTCCTCCAGGTTTACCACCCCTTCAGCGGGAGACCCCGATGAGTTTTTCCGGGAAGTCTCCCGAGATGACCCATGGGTGGAAACTTTACTGTGTGCTACAGAGTACACCGGAGATCCAGACAACCCGGGACCTGAAGCGGTTAACGAGCGCTATTGCTCGCAATAATAAGGTTGTTTGGTTGAAGGTTGACCTATGGATAATCAAGCACCATTGTGATTAATCAGAGGGTGGTGGGCTGTGCCTACCACCCTGATTTGCCAGGAAATGAATTGGTCTCTACTCCTACATCTACTCCCTACTCCAGTTCCCCCCTTATTAAGGGGGGTTAGGGGGGATCTGACACTCCCTGGTTGGTGGGCAGTGCCAACCCCAGCCTACGGCAAGCAAATCAATCTAACTCCAGCACTGCCCACCCTACATATTTCTCCGGTTCCCCCCTTGTTAAGGGGGGTTAGGGGGGATCTCACAGGGTGCATCTCCTAAAACCGGTTTGACCAAGTGGTGCGTTACGGGGCGGACTATCCCAAGACTGGCTAGGGAGCAAAACATAACGGCAAGTCCGCCCCTAACACACCCTACTGGACCGACACATCTAAAATGGTGCAATAAGCGTAGGTTGGGTTGAAGAATGAAACCCAACACCAGTAACCCTTTGTTGGGTTTCCCTACCGCTCAACCCAACCTACATTTTTAGGTGTGCCACGCCACTACGCAACTTAATAATTAATACTTAAACCATGATCAATCCCCAGAAGCAACAACCCCTTTCCCAATCATCAGATGCCGGTTTCACAATCATGGAATCCTTGATGGCAATGATGATTATTACTATTCTGATGCTTGGCATCTCACCCATGATTGTCTTAGGAGTGGCCAATCGAGTCCAGTCGCGACGAGTAGAACTAGCAGTGCAAGCAGCTAGGGCCTACATCGATGGTGTGCGCAGTGGAGCGATCGCTCATCCCAAACACACAATAGAAATGGAACTTAAGGATGGAAAAAACAGAAGTGAATTTGCTAAGACTGAGGCTCCTAAACGAGCAAAATTGAATTGTGACAACAACAATAACTATTGTAATAATGAGAATAAAAAAAGTATTTACTGCGTAGATCTTGATGACGGCGGCTGTAGTAGTGACAGTTCAAGAGACTTAATCATCCAGGCATTTCGGAGTATCACTGCATCAGGAGACCCAACTGATAATAATGATAAAACCTATTTTCTGGGGGTGCGGGTTTACCGAGCTGATGCCTTTAAAGATAAAGGTGACTTGACCATTGGTCAGAAGGGGGCTAAGGCTGCGAAAGCAGTGGGGTCTGGATTAAGCGATCGCAAAGCACCCCTAGTGGAAATGACTACAGAAATTACCACAGGCACACCAAGTTATAGCCGTTTTTGCGATCGCCTAGGTTGTAAATAATCTTGTCACTAATAAGGTAACTACTATCAAATACTACTGACAGAAACCCCAATCATGATTAACTCACTCAGAACCTTACTCGCCCATAAAGTTAAAAGCAACAAGTCTAAGATCAACCATGGCGGCTTTACCTTAATTGAACTCCTGGTGGCCATGATCGTTGCGGTGCTAATCATCGCACCACTATTGAGATTTATGATTACTGTCCTAGATACTGACCGTAAAGAGCAAGCCAAAACTACTTCAGAACAAGAAATCCAAGCTGCTATCGACTATATAGCCAGAGACTTGGAGCAAGCGGTCTATATCTACGATGACTCTGGAATCCATAACGAAATCCCACCACTCGCTGGAACAACTGGTTGTAACCCAAATAACAACTGTAAACCTGTGTTGGTATTCTGGAAGCGGAAGTATTTTGATAGAGATGATGAGAAACTAGATGTCAACGGCAAAAATAGAAAGATTGGGGAGTTAACCGAGGGAAATGATACCTTTGTCTATGCTCTGGTTGCCTATTACTTAATTGAGGAAAAGACTGATTGGTTAGATATTGGTAAAATTGGTCGGTTTGAAATTCATGATAAAGTCATCAGTCTAGCTCCAAAGGAAGCGGCTGATATACCCGCTAGCGAAGGCTTTAAACCCTTTAAGCTCGACGAGCCAGGAAACACCCTCAAGGACAAGTTGAATCAGTGGGAAAAAGCAAATGGTGATTACAATACTCCAGTTCAAACCTTGGTAAATTACATTGATATAAGTCCTGAAGAAAATAACAATAACCCCCAAGATATTTGTCCAAATGGAGACTATTTGCAGGTTCCAGAGGGAAGCGACGATGGGTTCTATGTCTGTGTCGATTCAGCTAACAAAATCGCCCAATTAGTTTTGAGAGGTAATGCTTTAGCTCGGATAACAA
Organism: Moorena sp.; assembly: GCF_982860115.1. NCBI lineage: Bacteria > Bacillati > Cyanobacteriota > Cyanophyceae > Coleofasciculales > Coleofasciculaceae > Moorena > Moorena sp. The sequence goes on along the minus strand of NZ_CEYLVT010000286.1, from coordinate 196 downwards.
CTAATGAAAACCAATATAACTTCCTCAAGAAGCAGTCTAGCTATTTCCCGACCGTAACCATGCAAATTGAAGGACGCGGTTTCTTGAATACTAAATAATTTAGCAGTTTTTAATTGGGTGAGGTACGTTTTTTTAGGGAGTAGGGAGTAGGGAGTAGGGAGTAGGGAGTAGGGAGTAGGGAGTAGGGAGTAGAAAT
>NZ_CEYLVT010000285.1:0-8541 GCF_982860115.1 Moorena sp. | reverse complement strand
ACTCGCGAAATTAAACCCCACCCTCTTCTTGTATTTTCCAAAATGGGATGCTCCCTTATCTCCTGCTGGCGTTTCTTCTTTCAGGAGTTGATGAATGTCATTAATTTTTTTAGCTTTCTCTAGATGCCAGATTAAGTGGTTATAGATATAACCATCATCGGGTAAGGTATGCCATAATCCCTTTTCGGTCTTAGTTTGATAACGTTCTAATAATTGTTGATGAGCTGAGGATATTGATAATCCTAGCTCTGATTGAACCAGACTACGGGCTAAATCATGTAACAAATCATGGAGGCGATAGTTAGTTTCTGGTTTAGTAGAAACACCAGGTAGTAATAACGCTTTTTGTCGTAAGTATCTTAACGTATCTTTCGCTTCAACTAAATTACAATCCCATAAGGTAGTCGCCATGGTTTCAGTAATAGTGACATCCTCCGGCAGTATCCCTAACCAAGCAAAGTTTTTCAATCTATCGTCGTCGGATAATCCCTTTAAACTGAGATTAAAGGAAGCCACTAGACTGTAGTTTTTACGCTTAGCGTCACTTGGCTCTTCCTCTGCTTTCAATCGATCTAAAGCTTCTACACCAACAATTAAATCTTCTAAATCACCCAGTAACTCCTGCCAAGAGATGCCATCCCTAACTTGGGCAGCAGCTAATTCTAATGCTAGGGGTAAGTAGCCGACGGTTTTTGCTAAATTTTCAGCATATTCCAGTTCTTGATTAGTTAACTTGTTGTTGAAACAAGCGGTTAATAACTCCAAGGATTGATTGGGAGTCATCACATCTAAATCATAGGGAATCGCACCTTCAAGCTGGGCTTCTCTGGTAGTCACTAAAACCCGACAGCCATCCCCAGCTACTCGAAAGGGTTCAACATGGTCAGGATGCCAAACATCATCCACTACTAATAACGCTTTTTTATCGGATAATAATGTTTTTAGTTGTAACGAAGCGCTATCAATGTTAATCGGTTTGAAATCATAATCTCCTAATTGCTGTATCCACCTACTTAGAAAGGATAAGATATCAGGTTGCTGACCTAAGGTTGCCCAAAAAATCCCATCAGTAAAATGAGATTGAACCTCCTCGTCATGGGCTAAAGCAGCAGCTAAAGTGGATTTTCCAATTCCTCCTAAGCCATAGATGGCACTAATAACTAAGGTGCCAGCTTTTGCTGTTTCTTGGGATAAAAGGATTTGTTTTAGTGGTTCGCTTACTTCCGGGCGTTCGACATAATAAGGAGGAAGTGGAGGAGCTTGATTGAATCGAGTTTGGTTATTCATATTCTCAATGTTGTAATTCTCACTAGTAGTCACTAAATGCTCGATACTTTGGACAATTTCCGAATTTTGCTTAGGTGCTGCTTCTACTTCTAATACCACTTCGGCATAATCAAGAGGTTGTCTGGAGCTTTTGCGATTAGCCCGAAGGGCTACGCTACGCGAACGCAGTTACTGTATCTGGAGACTGTTTTCTCAGAAATTCCACAAACTGGCTAGTATTGTCCGAGACAACTTGCCCAATATTTTACCCAATTTTTTCTAAGGCTTTAGTGGCGAGCACAGTAGCAATAGCGAAAACGGCAGCAGCTAATGGTTCCATAGTTGAACGAGATTACTCACAGTCTCTGTTTATTATAGTATTTTTCAATTGGATGAGGTGGATTTTTTTAGGGAGTCGGGAGTCGGGAGTCGGGAGCAGGAAAATGCTATAATAAATTTGTACTCTCTTAGTCAAGGTAGTTTAAATAATGCTAATATTACCAGAAGAAGAATCAACTAAATTAGTTCTAGATAACCAGCACTTGATTATCGATGATTTAGCGATAATCGAGTCAAAACTTATGAAACTGCAGCAATCTAATCAAGAAGAATTTTCTGAACAACAGGAAATTCTTCTTGATTTCGTTACAATTATCGCAACAATGACTTTAGCAGAGATTTTGGCGGCAATTTTTTATGAACAAGAAGTTCAGCCTTTAATGACAGATCTGGGAGATGAATTTGAACTAAATGATCAAATCGCCACCGCCGAAACCATCGATAATCAATCATTACTTGCTATGGGGTGGAATCATTTAGGAGGATTGCTCCAACAACAGGGGAAATTAGATCAAGCACACCAGGCTTTTGAACGAACACTTGAAATTGCTCAAAGCATCAATAATCAATCATTACTTGCTATGGGGTGGAATCGTTTAGGAGGATTGCTCCAACAACAGGGGAAATTAGATCAAGCACACCAGGCTTTTGAACGAGCACTTGAAATTGCTGAAGCCCTCAATAATCAATCATTACTTGCCATTGGCTGGAACGGTTTAGGAGAAGTGCTCCAACAACAGGGGAAATTAGATCAAGCACACCAGGCTTTTGAACGAGCACTTGAAATTGCTGAAATCCTCGATAACCAATCATTACTTGCTATGGGATTGAAGCATTTAGGAGAAGTGCTCCAACAACAGGGGAAATTAGATCAAGCACAGCAGGCTTTTGAACGAGCACTTAAAATCAATACTGTTAATAAATTCAGTAGTCTTTACACAGGACTATCTAGATTATCAGCAGTCCTGGAAAAGAATATTGTTGACTTGTCTAAGGACTATCTAGAACGTCTTAAACGTAGATTAATCGCAATTTTGCAAGCTCCTGCCCTGGAATCTGAACAAAATGAGCTTCCAGAAGCAGCCAAAAACTATCTTATTGATATCAGAAATACAGCAAGGGGAATTTTGTGGCAGCTTGACAATTATCAACTATCTCATCAAAAGTATCCAGTTACAAACCTTTTAGATTGGCTAAAAACTGCACCAACTTGGGCTGGAGATGACTTTGAAGAGTCTTTGGACTATGTCAACCGAGTTAGGGAATAAATAGAGGAAATATTCTGTGTATTTACTAGACACTAACCACTGTAGTTTTGTGCTTATTCAAAAAGATTACCGAGTCATCCAAAAATTAGAGTCACTTATGCCAGATACAGAATTAGCTATCAACACGATTATTTACGGTGAATTACTAACTATGGCTGAGAAATCCCAAAGAATACAGGAAAACTTAGCATTGATAGAGGATTTTGTCAGCCGCTTGAAAATTTATCCCATAGACCAAGAAACTTCTAAAATTTATGGCAAGTTTCATGCTGAAATATTTGCCAATTTTGCTCCCCAAGACAAAGCCAAGCGTAGAAAATTTAACATCAAGGATGCCGGAGTACGCATCAACGATTTATGGATAGCTTGCACAGCCATACAACATAATTTAATTATTGTTTCAGAAGATAGAGATTATCGGAAAATGAATAAAGTCAGGAATCTCAAATTAGAGTGCTGGAAGTAATACAAATAACCTTAAATAAAATCAACAACAAAACAAAAAAAAATACACATAATTTAGTCTAAAACTTGCAAAATTCAGTAATTGTAAATAATTGTAAATATTAACAATTACTCCTTGCAATTTTCCGAGGAATTATCTATACTATAGAAAGTAAACACCGATACTAATAACCGCGCTGGCCATAACCTTAATAAACACCAGCGCGGTTTTCCTCCCACCTAAATAGGAGTTACTTCCATAATGCCAAACAAATCATAATCATCAATCCCGGCTTTTCTATCAGCTATCAGCTATCAGCTATCAGCTATCAGCTATCAGCTATCAGCCTATGTGCTACGCACACGCTACGCGAACAGCTATCAGCTTATGGGTTAGCTCACAGGCTGGAAGCCTGTGCCACGGTGCTTGAGCTACTTTTGAATAAAATAAGCTGACCACTGACGGCTGACCACTGACTGCTGACCGCTGACCACTATCGTTTTTTCCACTAATGTTGACTCAACGGTTAAGACAAGTTTTCTGGATTGGAACCTTAGTCAGTACCTTGTGTATGGCGAGTTGTACTGCTGATGGAGATAGCAATAATTCTTCTGTTTCCCCTAACTCCCCAATTACATCTGAAATGACATCTGATAACTTAAAGGAATCAAAACCACAACAAATCCAGGGAAAATTAATTTATGAAGCTATTCCTCCCGTCAAGTCAGTTAGAGCCTATCGGGGAGATCAGTTTTTTCTAATTACTAATCCCCAAAATCCCCGTCGCTTAGTACTGCGTGCTTCTCAAAACGTTTCCGATCAGCAATTACAATCCTTTCATAATCAACAGGTTGAGATAACAGCAGTGTATCGTGACGGCACCCGTCCTTCCCCTGAAAAAACTGCTTGTCCCCTAGATGTAGATGGGCAATGTCTGCCCCAAGGTGATGGCTATCAAGTGTTATCCATCGTAACTGTGGAAAAGTGAGATAGCGGTCAGCGGTCAGCCGTCAGCGGTCAGCTATCAGCGGTCAGCTATCAGCGGTCAGCCATCAGCGGTCAGCCATCAGCCGTGAGCTTTTAGCTAACGCTACGCGAACAGCTTATTTGATTCAAAAGCACCAATCACTAGCTTGCTCCAAAGCTGAATGCTGAATGCTGAATGCTGAATGCTGAATGCTGAATGCTTATTACCAAATCCCTCTAAAGACTCAGGTCAGATATTGCTTTAACTAGAGAAAATAAAATATAATGGTTGTTTTATCAAAAACTGCCATAGTCTAGAACAGGAGTCTACTACCGGTGGTTATAGAAATCCCCAAAAGCACTTACGAAGCTAAAACTCAGGAAATTGCCAGAGAACTTCTAGCCGCAACTCGGGAGAAAGGTTCCTTTCTTGCCCAAATGCGAGACCAAATGCGGTGGGATGATAAATTACTAGCCTGGGCAATGAGTAATCCGGGACTACGGGTGCAGCTATTTCGCTTCATCGATACCCTACCGGCACTCCGTAGCCAAACCGAAGTTGCTCGTCACTTTCAAGAATACTTAGGGGATGAGTCAGTAGAACTGCCTGCTGCCCTCAAGGGAATGCTTAATTTCACCAATCCTGACTCCATGCCAGGACAACTGGCAGCCAAAACCATATCTGCTGCTGTAGCCACCCTAGCCCAAAAGTATATTGCTGGGGAAAATCTCAACCAAGCCCTTAAAACCATTAAACGCCTGCGAAACCAGAAGATGGCATTTACCCTAGATTTATTGGGGGAAGCCGTAATTACAGAACCAGAAGCTCAGTCTTACCTAGACCGCTATCTACAACTGATCGAACAACTCACTGAGGCAGCCAAACAGTGGTCTAAGGTAGAGGAAATTGACGTTGCTGACGGTAAATCCTTGCCATTAGTGCAAGTATCGGTTAAACTTACAGCATTCTACTCTCAATTTGATTCTCTTGATCCTCAGGGTAGCCAAGAACGGGTGTGCGATCGCATCCGCAAATTGCTCCGCCGTGCCAAAGAATTGGGAGCGGCGGTTCATTTTGATATGGAGCAGTATGAGTACAAAGACATTACTTTCTCCATACTAAAAGAGTTGCTGATGGAAGAAGAGTTTCGCTCACGCACCGATATCGGTGTTACCATGCAAGCCTATCTGCGAGACTCGGAACAAGATTGTCAAGACTTGATTGCCTGGGCAAAACAGCGGGGTAATCCAGTAACGGTACGCTTGGTCAAAGGAGCCTATTGGGACCAAGAGACCATAACAGCACTGCAAAACCATTGGCCCCAACCAGTATATAACCAGAAAGCCGCCACAGATGCTAATTTTGAGCGTATCACCAAGCTGCTGCTAGAAAACCACGAGTATGTCTATAGCGCTATCGGTTCCCATAACGTGCGCTCCCAAGCTTATGCGATCGCAATGGCTGAAAATCTCAATATCCCCCGTCGCTGCTTTGAGATGCAAGTCCTCTACGGTATGGGAGACCAACTAGCCAAAGCCTTAGTAAATCAGGGTCATAGAGTAAGGGTTTATGCACCCTATGGAGAGCTACTACCAGGAATGGCTTACCTGATTCGGCGGCTATTGGAAAATACCGCAAATAGTTCCTTCCTACGACAAAGCTTAGAAGATCGACCCGTAGAGGAATTAATTGCACCACCACAACAGTTACAGGTTGGCCAGTTGAAGGTTGAAAGTTCACAACAGTCTTCTAATCTACCCGAAGGCAACGGCAAAGGCGAACAACCTTCTAACCTATTCACCAATGCTGCCAATACAGACTATGCTCAGCTAGACGCCAGAGAAAAAGCCACACAAGCCTTAGTTACCGTTCGCCAACAACTGGGTAAGACCTATTTACCCTTAATCAATGGGGACTATCAGTCTACAACAGACACAGTAGATTCTGTTAATCCCTCTAACCCTAGGGTCGTGATCGGGAAAATTGGATTAATTTCTGTAGAACAAGCAGAATTAGCGATCGCAAAAGCTAAAGCAGTATTTCCCAGTTGGCGACGTACACCAGTAAGCGAACGTGCTGGTATTTTACGTAAAGCAGGAGATTTGATGGAACAACGCCGTGCTGAATTATCAGCATGGGTCTGTCTGGAAGTTGGGAAACCATTACGAGAAGCGGATGCAGAAGTCTCCGAAGCGATTGACTTCTGTCATTACTACGCATCAGAGATGGAACGGCTCAGCGATGGATATAACTATGACATTGCTGGAGAAACCAATCGCTATGTCTATCAACCCCGAGGTATTGCCCTAGTCATTTCTCCCTGGAACTTCCCCATCGCTATTACCACAGGAATGACTGTAGCAGCCCTAGTGGCAGGAAACTGTACTTTACTCAAACCCGCAGAAAACTCCTCAGTGATTGCGGCGAAAATAGCTGAAATTTTAGTAGAAGCCGGGATACCCAAAGGAGTATTTCAATTCGTTCCAGGCAAAGGCTCAACCGTCGGTGCCCATATGGTCAAGCATCCCGATATCCATTTAATTGCCTTTACCGGTTCCCAAGAAGTCGGTTGTCGTATCTACGCCGATGCCGCCATTGTGCAACCCGGTCAAAAACATCTCAAGCGAGTCATTGCGGAGATGGGAGGTAAGAATGGAATTATCGTAGATGAAAGTGCTGACCTCGACCAAGCCGTAGCTGGAGTGGTCAAATCAGCATTTGGCTACAGTGGTCAGAAGTGTTCCGCTTGCTCCCGAGTAATTGTGTTGGAGCCAGTGTATGAGAGCTTCCTAAAACGGTTAGTTGAAGCAACGCGATCGCTTAACATTGGGCCAGCAGAAGCACCCAGTACCCAGGTTGGTCCAGTCATAGATGCTACTTCACGCGATCGCATTCGGGAGTACCTTGAAAAAGGACGTCAGGAAGCTAAGGTAGCATTAGAAATGCCAGCACCTGACACCGGATACTTTATTGGTCCAGTGATCTTTAAGGATATCTCCCCCAACGCCACCATTGCCCAAGAAGAAATCTTTGGTCCAGTAGTAGCGGTAATGGCCGCAAAGAATTTCCAAGAAGCCCTTGATATTGCCAACAGTACCAACTATGGGCTCACCGGAGGCTTATATTCTCGTACTCCATCCCATATAGAACAAGCCTCAGCCGAGCTTGAGGTCGGTAATCTATATATCAACCGCAATATTACCGGTGCCATCGTATCACGGCAACCGTTTGGTGGGTTCAAGATGTCTGGAGTAGGGTCAAAAGCAGGAGGTCCCGATTATCTAGTCCAATTCCTCGAACCCCTTACTATTACTGAAAATATCCAACGACAAGGCTTTGCACCCATCGAAGGAATGGAATAGTTTTTAGGTAAGCATTCAGTTATCAGCATTCAGCTATCAGCATTCAGTTATCAGCATTCAGCTCATGGGCACGCTACTTGAGGTGCTATCAGCCATAGGCCGAGAGCTGACCGCTGAGAGCTGACCGCTGACCGGTAAAGCTTACTTATGAACTTAGTAGGAAATTCCTCGATATTTCTTTTTAGAGCCTTGTAGAACAAACCCTTTATCATCGGTCGTTAACTGGGATTCCGGTAACTGGATTAAGATAGTTTCCACTTCATAGGAAATCCCTCGATATTTTTTTTTTGACAGCCGTTTAATAGATTGCTCAGTAATTTCCTGACACCGAGGATGCAGGTGGAACTCAGAGTCCGCAATCTCTTGCTCTTGATTGAGATTACCAGTAGCTACTTTTGGAGTTGCCACAGACTCAGATTCCGGTGGATTGTACCAGTAACCAGCTTCTTGTTCGCGCAGCGTGCGGGTAGCGCAAGTGATAATTGCAGTTTCTGAAGATGTTTCAGATTTTGACAGTGAATCAGGTTTACCTGATACAGGGAGTTGGTTATGATTTGTGCTTGGTTCACCATCAAGACTGTCAGAAACTCTCCCTTCCGGTTGGGGGCTATTGATTGGTAAAGCAGAAGCTTCATCGGTTAAAATCACCCCTTGTTGCTCAATCCAAACTGTCAGATAATGCGGATGTTTTAAAATTAAACACAGAGGCCGAGATTCCTCAGAGATTTCGCAACAACAAAACTTGACGGCTTTTTCATAAGCATTTAGGGGAAGATCAAAACCTCTAGTGAATTGTTTATTTTGGAAAATAATTGTAGATTCATCCACCCACTGAATCTCTTCTTGATGCAGTCGCTCATGGGGAGGGGCTGTGTGCGGAACCTGCGTCCGCAC
>NZ_CEYLVT010000284.1:176-8558 GCF_982860115.1 Moorena sp. | reverse complement strand
TTGACCTAGGCGAATTAAATTCGCCACGGGTCGCACCGCAAAGTTGGGGGATAATGGTGGCATTACCAAAACCAGACGATATCAATTCATACTTCAATTTCAATGATGCCGTTTTTTAGCATGTCCTTTACGTTTTTTACCGAACTTTTTGAACCGAAATCCCTTGAAAAAGAATGGGAAGAAGAAGAAGAAGAAACCACCGTTGATTTGGTCCATCGCCAAATCTGTATCTTTGAGCTCAGTCAAAAAGCTCTCTGATTCGTGAATATTATTAATTGTTATACGTGCCATAGAGGCAAATCTCCTGACGAATAGGTTTAGTTTGGAACGAGAATTTGCACACTCCACCCACTAGAACCCTGTCTTTTTTATTTAGTTATTAACTCTATAGGCTCCTCGTTGGAGTTACCCATACCTATCATCGAGTTTTGGGATAACCCAAGACCCTAGTGAGTGTTAAGCACCGTGTTTAACCTGGCAACCACAAACTATGAAAGTAAGGGCACCCTGAATAACGCAAAAACAGCTATCTTACCGATGGGGGCACAATTAAAGTTGCCACCCATTTATGCTTCATTCTCTGGAGAGAATAGTAATTTATTGACTAGATAAAATCAAGTCCTAGGGCGGCTAACTTCTTTAAGAAGTATGAATTGAAAAGGCTAACTTCTTTAAGAAGTATGAATTATGAAGGCTAAATTATAAAGGAAGTATGAACTATGAAGGCTAAATTATAAAGGAAGTATGAACTATGAAGGCTAAATGATGAATTATTAAAAATCACTAGGAATTATTAAAAATCACTAGGAATTATTAAGAATCACTAGGAATTATTAAGAATGAAAGATGGATTAGTAGACCTCTTGCAAAAGTATTGTCTTGATGTAGCCCCTCCCCACTCGCGCTTTGCATCAAGACAATGTATTTAAGTATAGCGTTTTTATTTGAGATGTAAACATAGGATTGATAGGAAAAGGGAACAGGGAACAGTAGGAAAGAGCTCGGAAGAGTTTTTGATGTTATGAGAAATCAGCAAGATTGTTCATGACCTATTTGTAAATGCGTAAGCTATCAGCTTAAGCGCTACGCGCACGCTACGCGAACAGCTATCAGCTATCAGCTATGAGCCTGTGGCCAGGCTACTGATTGGTGCTTTTGAATAAAATAAGCTGACCACTGACGGCACCTCAAGTAGCGTGAGCTTTTAGCTCACGGCTGACGGCTGAATGCTTACGTAAATGCTATATACCAACTTAATCGCAAACTACTTCTTCCCTCTCCCCCCACTCCCTCACAAGGGTAGGTTTTTAACTTTGGGGCGAGTACGTACTTTCATTACGTAGAAACTATTAAAATTATGTATTAAAATATACAATAATTGTCGGAATAATTCTCCCCATCTCCCCATTTCCCGCTTCTCACGACTCCCGACTCCCTCGGTGCCCTTGACCTAGGGGAATTAAATTCGCCACGGGTCGCACCGCTCCCGACTCCCGACTCCCGACCTTAATGTAAAAAACCTACCCCTGTGAGGGGGTAGGGGTGGGTTAGTCTTACTTTTTGTCTCTTGCTTTGATCAACCATAGACCTTGGGCAAAGGAGAAAAAACCAATGACAATTCAGGTCAAACACAACAAGACCAGAAGCCCATTAACTAAATAAAATACCGCCACTATCTGGGTCTCTGACCAGCCAGAAAGTTCCAGATGATTGTGGAACGGTGACATTTTTAATAAACGTTTACCCACCCCATTGGAATCTTTGGTGGCTTTATAGTAACTAACTTGAGCAATCACTGAGACGGCTTCTAGGAAGAAAATACCACTAATTATAAATAAACTCCAGAGGTTCCCAGTCAAAAGTCCTACCGCTGCTAGGGCTCCTCCTAGGGCTAAAGAACCGGTATCCCCCATGAAGACTTTGGCGGGATTGCGGTTGTGGGCAATAAAACCGAGGCAACTGCCACTCATACAAGCACAGAAGACCATTAAACCAGGGGAGGTCGGAGCAATCAGGGCAGCTAGTCCTAAAAATGCGATCGCACAGGTTCCTGCTGCGAGTCCATCCACTCCATCGGTAAGATTAGTAGCATTACTTTCTGCTAATAGCACAAATATACCCACCGGCCAAAACAAGAATCCCAAGGGTAAGACGATCCCCAAGGGTAGGGTGATATTAGTGATACTGGCTGGCTGGGTTTGTGATAACCATAGACAAAACAGTAAACTGACTACAATTTGTAAGGCCAGTTTCATTCTCGGGGACATCCCTTTATTAGAGCGGCGTTGGACCACTTGCCAATCGTCCATCCAGCCGATTAACAGATAGCCAAGGGTGGCTAGGGATACCGCTAGGACTGGGATAAAATCCTGCTGTTGGAGGAATAATCCTGACCACACCAGGGCAATCACCACCGCTACCGGCACAAAAAATATGCCACCCATGGTGGGGGTACCCGCTTTGTGTAAATGGGATTGGGGACCCTCTTGACGAATAATCTGACCCATTTTGAGTGCTTGTAGAAAGGGGACTGCTCGATATCCAATCCCAGTAGTGACCAGAGCACAGATCAACAGGGGTATAGTGATGGAGTTACCTGCGATCAGGGACCGAGCTGCTGTCCCATCCAGAATTAATGCACCCAGAGTTAAGCCGATTGATAGAATATATAGGAGTTTAGTTCCCGTTAAGTTGAACAACTGCCCAGACAATCGTTTAGAATCTACCACAAGCCTCTTATTCCTTTTTTTTGAACACTCCTCACAAAGATACAATTCCCTGTATCTTTGCTCATATCCGTATAATTTACGGTTACGAGTCAAATCCTAACATCAAAGGTATGCGATCGCTCAGGGTAGGATTGATTTTGTATAATTTACGAGATGATCAAGCCATGACCGCGTCACAGTTGCGTAGGGTGCGTTAGGGGCGGAAAGCTTCTGATGTTTCGCTAGCCAGCGTTGGTATAGTCAGCCCCGTAACGCACCACCCAAGGGAGAGCCCTCATTTTCCGCCTCTTCGCGCCTTGTTGGGACAGCCCGCCTGGGAATTGAAACAGGCAAGATGCCTGTTCCACGCCTGATGCCTGTTCCACTGGGTTAACCATGGTGCAACTCCACTGTAATGATCACAGCTTTAATCGAAAAACAAACAATCTTGTTGTCGTTGGCTTAACCCGGTGGCAATGACTTGCAACTGGTGTTTAGAGAAATTTCTCTCAAAGGTTGTGATCGGTCGTCTAGAGGTGTAGGAGAAAGTAATTGAGTATCGGTCTGATCCAGTAGGTGGTTTCAGACGATGGAAAATGCTCCGTGTGTCAGTAAAAATTACTGTGCCATAGGGTCCTGGGCAAGGGGTCCAGGTAGCTTTAGGCGCAACCCTCGCCATCTTTTGATCCGAGACAAAACCAGAACTGTAATAATTGTAGTTGAGGGCTTCAGCTAATGATGAGGTTAAATGTCTGGGAATATATTCAAAAGGGCCACCATCTAACCCCACATCATTCAAGTAGATAATAATTTTCACCATGCGATAGTCTTCTGGATCTACGTGCCATTGCCTGACATGTACTGGTTTTCCATCGGCAATATTCCTTTGAAGGGTTACAGCAGCTAATAATGCTGGAACACCAAGGTAATTTTCTACAATATCAAGCAATCGTTCCTTAAGTCCCCACTTAAAAAGTTGTGGGTAACTAATTAGCTCTTCGCGATAGGTTATACAAGACTCAAGTTTCGGTATAGGCAATGCCCGTAATTTTGGTAAGATATCCTCAGCACTATCTATCAGTTCTTTAGAGTAAATTGCTAAGTCTTCTAAAGAAGTAACAAATGTTCCTTCTATCTTTAGAGAATTCAACAATGGTAAATCTACTGGGGCTAGAGCAGGTAGAGAGTTAGAATAGCATTCTATTCTTTTTATATAGTCACCATAGTACAGGTGATTTAGCATCGGTATTCGCAAAGACTCTCTCTTGATTTTTCCTGGTATACGTTTTATTTTTTTTGCCAAAAAATAACCCTTTAAGTTCATAAAAATAGTTTTATACAATCGATACTATAAGACCATCTATTTTCTAGGTTATACAGCGCTTTTCATGAATATCAGGTACACAGGATTTTTTACCTATTGCCTATTGCCTATTGCCTATTGCCTATTGCCTATTGCCTATTGCCTATTGCCTCTTCCCTACTCCCTTTGCTCCTAAAAAAACTCACCAAACTTTCCTATAAGCATCCAAAAGTTTAGGGGCTTGATGACGCCACTCCAGCATTTCTTCCATCCTGCGCCTACCTTCTGCACCCATTTTTTCTCTGACGTCAGGAGACTTGAGAAGTTCCAGAATTTTCTCAGCAAACTCCACCTCGTCATTAGGCGTAGCATAAACAGATGCATTGCCTGCAGAGTGTCTTCCCTCTCGGAGGTCAAACTGAACAATAGGTTTGCCTAGGGCCATGTACTCCAAGATTTTATTCATAGTGCAGTTTTCGTTGTAAGCCGATGTGGGAGAGGGTTCCACACATACATCGCAACTGGAAAGCCGCTCTAAAAGTGCTTCCCCGGTCTGAAATCCTGTGAATTCTACAAAATCAGTCAGGTCAAGCTGTTTAGATAAAGCCTTGAGGGTTTCAACAGCAGGGCCACTGCCAATGAGCATGAAGTGAATATCTTGGCGCTTCTTTTCCTGCACGATGTAACGTATTGCCCTGAGAAGATAGTCAATTCCCTCCGGTTCCCCCATAACCCCCATATAACCGACGAGATAGTCACGACCTCTGCGGTAACTTGGGTTTGAGGGCATGATCCGAAACCGTGCCAGATCAGGAGCACTGCGCACTACAACTACTTGCTCTGGTTTCTTCCCCCCTCGGGTAAGAGCGACCTTGCGATGGGATTCATTAGTTGAAATCACCATGTCTGCCGTAGCATAAGTCAAGCGCTCAGCCCAGCGTAAACCATGATAAAAAATATCTTTTCGTCCATACTTGGCGATGTACATCTCCGGAGCCAGATCGTGGTGATCGAAGATTACTTTTACGCCCCGGAACAATTTAAACCATCCCGCCACTAGAAAGATTAAATCTGGGGGATTACAAATGTGGATGATATCAAAACCCTGCTCTCGCCATACTTTGCGAGCTAAGCGAAATTGCCAATTCACAGCCCAGCTGTATTCTCTAAGATAGCCAGTAACCGAGCTTTCTTCTGGTGGTAGGGGATGGCGATAAATATGAATCCCTTCCATGACTTCATAATCTTTATCAAACCCATTCCCTTTGGGACAAATTGTAGTAACTTGATAACCAGCTTTCTGTAAGGTAGTGGCTTCCATCCATACCCGTCGGTCAAAAGGTACAGGTAAATTTTCGACAATTATTAATACTTTATAAAATGAAGTCATTAAAATTTATATCCTTAATAAAATTAGTAAAATTTATCACTAAATGTGACCTTAAGGATAGATGCATAAGTACAGCGGTTTGCAATTCGGTCAGGTACAAATTCTTAGGTTTTAGGGAGCAGGGAGTAGGGAGTAGGGAGCAGGGAGTAGGGAGTAGGGAGCAGGGAGTAGGGAGTAGGGAGCAGGGAGCAGGGAAGAGGGAAAAATACTGTCTACCTGATAGTTATGCAAATCCCCGTAATTTTAACTATAGTTTTATTTTTTAAAATTTTAAAGATTAACTAAATTTTATATGGCTTTTAATAGTAATGATTTAAAGAACTTTTTTTACCTATTGCCTATTGCCTATTGCCTATTGCCTATTGCCTATTGCCTACTCCCTACTCCCTAAAACCCAGAACTTTGTACCTCAACCAATTGAGAATTGCTATATATTTTTTCCACAACATTCTTAAATCCAAATTTAGTTGGTTGCGCCAATGCCCTTGCACTCAACTGCTGTCGCAATTCTGAGTTTTCTGCCAGTTCTACTAAGGCATCACTAAGCTTCTGTATCACCCCTTCTTCCGTCAACCCATCGGTTTTTATCACCCGTCCACAGGTTTCATCTACCATCACCCCTGGTCCTCCTAAATCTAGACAAACTACTGGTAAACCATGGGACAAAGCTTCTAGAATTACTAGCCCGCCGGAATCATGGAGACTGGGAAATAGAAAAACATCATGTTGCAGATAGGGTGAACTCAATTTTTTCTGCTCCATCCAAGGTATCCAGTCAACAGCATCCTTGATACCCAATTTCTCACTCAGTCTCTGCAACCAAGTTTGCTCACTACCACGACCAATGACTGTAAAATGGGTATTGGGAATTTTTTGGTGCAACAGAGAAAAGGCTTTCAGCGCCAGATGTATCCCTTTCCAATATAAAAAACGCCCTACAAAAAGAACCTTAAAAGTATCTTTATTGATGAAGTATTCTTCACTAATTTTAGGTATTTTTATGATATCATATATAGGAATATCAAAAACAACGTCAGACTTATACCTGTAAAATTTTGGGATAAGTGCCTGGGTAGGCTGCGAGCGACAATAGATTTTTGATGCTGTGATAAACGTTAAGTTCATCAGCGGGTCAAATTGAACAATAGTATTAGAAATATCGCGGATAAAATCAAATAACCAGCCCCTTAATGGGTAGCTTTTCCTGAGACACCAAGGTGCTTTTACTCCACCAGCTACCGGTCCGAAAATGAAAGGGATTCCTAAAAGACCCATGAAACTGGGGCGTCGAATAGCTGTATTAGTTACGTGATGAACCCGATCAAATACCACCTCCTGGGTTAATGATTTGGCGATTTGATAAGCATCCCATTGCCACCAGATACTCATCAATTCCCACAAGGGAAATGAGAGCAATATTAGGTGTCTGGTAATCAGAATTTTGAACAACCGAGATAACCAGGTAGGATGGTCGCAAAAGATAAAATGTATGTTAGGGATTGGATTTACCTGAAGTTCCTGCTCTACCGGAATCCGATTATGACTCCAGGTAATCACCCAGACTTCATGCCCCATTTGAGCCAGTTGTGTCGCCCAAGCCCAGCCGATTCCGTTCTCTGAACCGGTATGAGGTTGGCACTGATAGGCTGAAAGTAATACTTTCATTAGTCAACCTCCTGTATCCCAGACATCAGCAGACATTTGTAGAAGAGAGGTCTTGAGAAGCCCCATAGTGTGTTCATGGAGCTGTTGCTTGAGATTTGAGCACTGAGCCATAAATATTGAGCAGAGAACTGAGGTAGTTTTTGACATTGAGATGGGCAACGCTTGCTCTAGCGCTATATCCTAAGGAGAGCCGTAATCCTTGATCATTAATCAGAGTCTGCATCGCCATAGATAGGTCTGGTATCTGTCCAGGCTTAACTAGCAAACCATTGTCACCATGTATTACCAACTCTGGTATCCCCCCTACTGGTGTAGTGATCACAGGTAAGCCCCAACCCATGGCTTCAAGCAATGCCATGGGCAGACCTTCGTTATAAGAGGGCAAGATAAATATGTTTGCTTTTGCTAAAAGAGCATCCCGTTGAGCTGAGTCTATGCCGCCAAGGACTTTGATATGATCTCCTAAATCCAGACTTTGAACTAATTGACAGGCTTGCTCTACTTCTCCATCCCCTGCTAATAGTAATTCTGAGCAAGTTTTTTGTTCAGGAGAGAGAGAGGCAAACGCCCGGATTAGATCAAATACTCCTTTGCGTTTACCGATTTCTCCCACAAAAACTAACATTATTTGTTTGGAATTTGTGCGCTCTGGAATTTTTGATGGCAACTCTACTGGGTTAGGAAGAATTACAACCTGTTCTGGTTTTAGTCCGAAACTGGACTGGTAAAAGTTTTTCCAGCTTTGTGATAGAACAATCAAGTAGACAGATTGTCGAAACACCAAGCTAATTATTCCTTTCGCCCATTCAGGTAGCCCAGTGTAAAACAACTTATACTCGCTACCATGGGCGTGCAAAACCACAGGGACATGGAATGCTAGTGCAACGAGCATCAAAATCATTTTCCGGATCGTGCTACCCCTTTGAGAAAAATGCACGTGAATCAGATCAGTCTTGTTTGTGGATAACCTCCACAGCAACTTCCCCAGAGCTTTCCCAAAAACTAAAATCTTACGAGTAATTGATCCGTTTTTGCCATCAGTACAGGTAGTAGGAATGTGCTCAATTTGAACCTGAGAGGGTGCATTACGAAGAATAAGCTTCTGCACTGATGGGATACCAGCCTTGATCTTAAGGTTGTCACCTAACATTACTACCTGACATCCCACGACAGGAAAAGGATGTTGTGTTTTCAGGTCTAAAGTTTTATCTTTAATGGTTTCTTTAATAGTTGTTTTAATTATGTGTGAAGACGGATAGTGAACCATAATTTTCCATAATTTAAATACTTTCAGACCTGGTGGCTGGAATGGGCAT
>NZ_CEYLVT010000284.1:0-76 GCF_982860115.1 Moorena sp. | reverse complement strand
CTTGGTGGAATGGGCATCTTGGTGGAATGGGCATCTTGGTGGAATGGGCATCTTGGTGGAATGGGCATCTTGCCCG
>NZ_CEYLVT010000283.1:0-8562 GCF_982860115.1 Moorena sp. | reverse complement strand
GAACCCACCCCTAACCCCTCCCAGGAGGGGAAGGGAGTAGGGAGTAGGGAGTAGGGAGTAGGGAGTAGGAACCCACCCCTAACCCCTCCCAGGAGGGGAAGGGAGTAGGGAGTAGGGAGTAGGGAGCAGGAAACTTATCTTTATAAATTCTAACAATTCATTGAGGATTGCTATATAGCAGTTTATAGCCTAATGAGGTACAAAGTTTTTTTCCCTCTTCCTTGCTCCCTCTTCCCTGCTCCCTAAAACTCAAGACTCTGTAGCTCACCCAATTCAAAACCGGTATAAGCACCTACAGAAAATGAATTACCTACTCTGAATCTTGGTAATCCTTACATTGTCATGTTTTGAGTTTTGTGAAATGTGTAATTAATTTTGTGTACCTGCTTAAGTAATTTAGGAGATAAATTTAATTCTGATGAAACTAGAAATTAAACAAAAATCACTATTGACAACAAAAAAAAATATTTATACAATTTATTTATAGACATTTAATAGTTGTTCATTATAAGATTAATCAACCAGATTAAGCAATTGCTACTTCTCAAAAAGCTATTGCTTATAATGCTGATAACCCACGTTATTTATACCTAATAATTAGGTTATTTTAATCATCTAAATAATCAATCAATTAAATAATGCTATTTTTGATTATGAAAAAGCCCTTAATATTAACTATATTAACCCAGCAAATTAGATTTTTATATAAAACTATTGCTCAAACTTTAGAAATACAAGAAAAATTTTCAACACCTCTTTCAATTTACAAAAAAATAATCAGAGCTAATCCAGATTATCTTGAACTTTATAGTTATATTTTTTTAGGGGATATTTATTCAGAGTTAGAGCATGTCGAACAAGCTAAAAAAAACTATCATAAAGCTATAAGCCTGCGATTACAAAAAAATAAAATCCCTTGGTTTTTAGAAGTTGAACCAATTGTATCCTCTTATTCCAAAGCAATAGAATCAACTAATCTAGAGAGTTTTTATTATCATATCGGTAAAGTATTTAGTTATAGGCACAATCTAAATAAAGCTGCCAAATTTTATAGGAAAGCTATTAAGATTAATCCTGAAATGTCGGCGGCTTACCAAAACTTAGGTCATGTGGCTGCACAGCAAGGTAATTGTGAAGAGGCGAGCGCGTTTTACATTAAAGCGATTCAGTATGATCCAGGGAATGAGGAGTTCCATAGTGAACTGTGGTGGTACTTATTATCTACCCATATCCCACTAGATAAATTAGAAAAAATTGAGCATCTTGCTACAAATATCGTGCAAGTAGCAAATGAAACCAAAACCATAGAGCAGTCTAATATAGCGCCTTTAGAATCTGATCATGGTGATTCTCTCAAAAATAGCCCACTATTATCAAACTTGATCGCTAATTATGAAACAACTATCCAGTTAGCAACTCCCTCAAGTGATAATATTTCAGCTAAAGACATGGTAGTTTTTCTTGCTGAAAAAAATAAAGCGATACATTTAAGTCTTTTGCAGCAATTTAAATTTATAGATTCTCTACTTAGGCAGCATGATATCAATTATTGGGCTATTGATGGTACCCTAATGGGTGCTATTCGACATCAAGGTTTCATACCTTGGGATGATGATATTGATATTGAGATGAAACAATCAGATATAAATCGACTTTTATCGTTAGAAGATATACTTAATCAACATGGATTTTATTTAAAAAAACACGATAAACATTTTTATAAAATTGCCGATAATTTTGACATTTTTATATCTGAAGAAAGAAAACGGGCATCTCCAAATTGTTTTTACACATATCTAGATTATCATGAAATATTCCCTTTGCGAAAATTAAAATTATGTGACTTTGAGGTTTATGCTCCCCATAAATCCGAGGAATATCTTAAAAGGGCTTACGGAAATGATTGTCTGGAAAGATGCATAATTTGGAATCATCATTTAAACGATTATTTTAAACCTAACCATGATCCAGAAAAGTATGTCTTGAGCATTGATGATGTTAATCATATCTTGAAAAAATGACTATCCTAGCTGACGGGCCGCTTCTCGCTCCGTCAGCGACCCTATCTATTCACTCCATAGCACTTTTGAAAAACTCAATTGTTTCTTTCAACGCCACAATAAACCGATCAATCTCTTCAAGAGTATTATAAAAATACAAACTAGCTCGTGCTGTGCCAGTCACTCCTAAACGATGGTGCAAGGGTTGAGTACAATGATTTCCAGAACGAATGGCTACACCGTCTTGATCCAACAGCGTAGACACATCACTAGCATCCAATCCTTTAATATTAAATGTTGCTAAGGCTGCCCTACCTTTACCATCTATTGTTGGTTGGGGGCCATAAAGTATTAGATCTGGAATTTCCTGCAACTGCTTAAACAAATAAGCGGTTAATTCCTCTTCATAGCTATGGATAGTATCCATACCCAAGCCAGTGAGATAGTCTACTGCAGCACCAAGTGCGATCGCTTGAGCAATGGCTGGTGTCCCTGCTTCAAATTTATGGGGTAAATCCCCATAGGTGGAGTGGTCCAGAAATACCTCTGCAATCATTTCACCACCACCTAAAAATGGAGGCATGGCTTGGAGTAAGTCCAGTTTCCCATACAGAAAGCCAATCCCTGTGGAAGCACACATTTTATGACCGGATGCCACTAGCCAATCACAATTCATAGCTTGGACATCAATGGGCATATGGGGGATACTTTGGCAAGCATCAATCATTACCCTAGCGCCATAGTTATGTGCGATCGCAATAATTTCCTCTACCGGATTAATACATCCCAAAGTATTGGAAACATGAACCACACTTACCAGCTTGGTTTTCTCAGAAATCAGCTGTCGGAACTCTTGTAAATCAAACTCCTGAGTCTCGGTCAATCCCACATACTTTAGTACCGCCCCAGTTTTCTGAGCAATAATTTGCCAAGGCACCAGATTGCTGTGGTGTTCCATAACCGAGAGAATAATTTCATCTCCCTGGCGCAGATTTTCCAAACCCCAGCTGTAAGCCACTAAGTTAATCGCTTCCGAAGCATTGCGGGTAAAAACAATCTCTTGTCGTGACTGGGCATTTACAAAACGAGCTACCTTATCCCGTGCCCCTTCATAACCGTCTGTCGCTCTAGTGCTAAGGGTATGGACACCTCGGTGAACATTAGCATTGTCCATTTCGTAGTAGTGGCGCAGTGCATCCAGTACCGCTACCGGTTTCTGGGCAGTAGCTGCATTATCGAAGTAAATCAGCGGTTTACCGTTAACCTCCTGGTGCAAAATAGGGAAGTCAGCCCGGACTTGATCAGCAATGGTTTTTTCTTGAGTTAAGGTCATTTTACTGTTGAACGTTATTCCGTTCCCGTTTTGAACTTATGACTGTTTCCGAAAGTCTTTGGCGAAGAGAAGCTAGGGGAATTTGATTGATTATTTCTGCTACAAACGCATCAATCAAGAGGTTACGGGCATCGGTTTCCTTTAGTCCACGACTTTGCAAATAGAAGACTTCATCCGCTTCCAGCTGACTGACTGTAGCACCGTGGGAACATTTGACATTATCAGCTGTAATTTCCAACTGAGGCTTGGTATCAACTCTAGCCTTCGGCGATAGCAACAAATTACGATTTAACTGAGCTGCATTGGTCAACTGGGCTGCTTGAGGAACAGAAACCTTACCATTAAACACCGCATGAGCACTACCATCTATAATGCACTTTTGCAGCTGATTACTGATCCCATTGGGATGATTCAACATCACCGCACTATGAGTATCTGCCAACTGTTGCTCACTAATCGCGGTCAAGCCATTTAGAATTGTTTCGGTTCCTTCACCCATCTGAAACACCTCCAGAGTATGGCGAGACAACCTCCCTCCAAAGGCTACCCCATGGGAACTATAAAAACTATTCCGAGATTGTGCGATCGCACTCTTGCCCACATGGAAAGCCTGGTTACTTTCCCCATCAACCCGGATATGAGTCACTCTGGCATTCTCCCCAACCCATACCTCCGTCACGGAATTGGTCAAATAAACACCCTGGGCGCTCTTTGCCTGTTGGCCTTGCCAATACTCTTCAACTAAACTCAGCTGACTACCAGGCTCTGCCACCACCAAACAACGGGGCTGAAATAGCCTAGGCACCCCATCAGCCATGGAAACAAACAGCAGATGAATGGGAACCGTCACCTCAGTATTCCTAGGCAACCAGATCACCGCCACATCAGTCAAACCAGCGGTATTAAGCAGCGTAAACACATCGGTTGCTCCCTGCTGCTTCCCCAAATAATCAGCAATTCGGCTCTGATACTCTGATGGCAACTCGGCCAAATTCCCCACAAACACCCCTTCAGGCAATCCAGCTACAGACGATAGCTCAGGGGCATAAATCCCATTGACAAATACTAATCGGCTGTTAACCGCCTCTGGCAAAACTACCGGACTAATATCCAAGGTGCTTGTATCAACAGCTACAGCAGCCTCAAAGGTCTCCTGCATCACTGGCGACAAATCTGTAAACCGCCATTCCTCATCTTTAGTGGTGGGAATCGCCAACTCCTGAGCAATCCCCCTAGCGTGGTTACTTAGCTCTTGTAACCAATCCATCTCAACTGGATTATCTTGGCGACATTGCTCTAGCAGTGCCGACAAATAAGAAACCTCCCGTTTTACAGAAACTTCCATAGTCATCAGACACTCACCTCAGCAGTCTCGTCTTCCAGCACCCAGTCATAACCACGGGATTCCAACTCTAGAGCCAACTCCTTGCTACCAGTCCTGAGGATACGACCATCTGCCATTACATGAACAAAATCCGGCTCAATATAATTCAGTAAACGTTGGTAGTGAGTAATCAAAATCATGGCATTCTCAGCACTTGCCAATTGATTCACCCCATTGGCCACAATCTTGAGGGCATCAATATCCAAGCCAGAATCTGTTTCATCCAAAATCCCCAGTTTAGGTTCTAGAAGTGCCATTTGGAGAATCTCATTCCGCTTCTTTTCTCCTCCAGAGAAGCCTTCATTTAGACTACGCTCTAGAAAGCTGGGATTCATTTTAACAATTTCCAGCTTTTCTTCAACTAAATCCTCAAAATCGAATGTATCAATTTCTTCCAATCCCTTGTGCTTGCGACGGGAATTGTAAGCCACCCGCAAGAAATCTAAATTACTGACACCAGGAATTTCCAACGGATACTGAAACGCTAGAAATACCCCAGCCAAAGACCGTTCCTCCGGCTCCATTTCTAACAGATTTTGCCCTAAGAAACTTACCTCGCCTCCCGTTACATCATAGGCAGGATGACCCGCTAATACCTTAGACAAAGTACTCTTACCAGAGCCATTCGGCCCCATAATCGCATGGATTTCTCCAGCTTTAACTTCCAGATTCAATCCCTTCAGAATCTGGTTACCATCCACATCTGCGGTCAAATCCCGAACAGACAATATTATTTCACTAGTTTCACTAATCATTTCGACTTGATAATAAATGCTTTATCCCAGAAGTGTTATTAGGTTTAAGGTTTAATGTTATTAGGTTTAAGGTTACCAGGTTTTAGGTTTTAGGTTTTAGGTTTTAGGTTATTAGGTTTTAGGTTACCAGGTTTAAGGTTGAATGTTATCAGGTTTAATAAATATTAGACTAGGTGGTGCGTTACGGGACGGACTTTCCCAACAGTGGCTACCGATAAAATGAGGGCGAGCCCGTCCCTAACACACCCTACGCAACTAACTTCAACAAACTAACCTTGGCCTTTGGCCACGCTACGCGAACAACCTTCAACATTCAACATTCAACATTCAACCTGCTAACTACCTGCTAACTACCTGCTAACTACCTGCTAACAACCTGCTAACCTTAGTTATCCGACTGTACCTTCGAGCTTCAGGCTTAAAAGTTTATCTGCTTCAGCAGCAAATTCCATGGGAAGTTCATTGAATACATCTTTACAGAAACCACTCACCATCATGGAGATCGCATCTTCTTCTGAAATCCCTCGTTGAGCGAAGAAAAATAGCTGGTCTTCACCGATTTTGGAAGTCGAGGCTTCGTGTTCCACTTTGCCCATGTTGTTCTGGACTTGAATGTAAGGAAAGGTATTCGCCTCAGCTGTATCCCCAATCAACATGGAATCACACTGGGAATAGTTCCGTGCCCCCTTGGCCTTTGGACCAATTTTCACTAGACCCCGGTAGCTATTTTTGGACTTACCAGCAGAAATCCCCTTAGAAATGATGGTGCTGCGAGTATTTTTACCGATATGCACCATCTTGGTACCTGTGTCCGCTTGTTGGAGATTGTTGGTCAGGGCAACAGAGTAGAATTCACCAATAGAATTGTCACCGACTAGAACACAACTGGGATACTTCCAAGTAATCGCAGAACCAGTTTCCACCTGAGTCCAGGAAATCTTTGAATTTACTCCTTTGCACAATCCCCGCTTAGTAACAAAGTTGTAAATCCCACCTTTACCATTTTTATCCCCAGCGAACCAGTTTTGGACGGTGGAGTATTTAATCTCAGCATTGTCCAGGGCAACCAGTTCCACCACCGCTGCGTGCAGTTGGTTGCTATCGTACATTGGTGCAGTGCAGCCTTCTAGGTAACTAACATTGCTCCCTTCTTCCGCCACAATTAGGGTACGCTCGAACTGTCCAGTATCTCCATTATTAATCCGGAAATAGGTGGACAGTTCCATCGGGCATTTGACTCCTTTGGGAATATAGACAAAGGAACCATCACTGAAAACTGCAGAATTGAGAGCAGCAAAGTAATTATCTGCCACAGGAACAACACTACCCAGGTATTTCCGCACTAACTCTGGGTGTTCTTGCAAGGCTTCCGAAATGGAACAGAAAATTACCCCCGACTCAGCCAGCTTGTCTTTGAAGGTAGTGGCGATCGAGACACTATCAAAGATGGCATCCACCGCTACATTAGCCAGCCGCTTTTGCTCAGATAGGGAAATACCTAATTTATCAAAGGTTTCCAGTAAAGCTGGGTCAACTTCGTCCAGGCTATTGAGTTTTTCCTTCGTCTGTTTAGGTGCTGAGTAGTAGATAATCTTTTGGTAGTCAATGGGAGGATAGGTGACATGGGGCCAGGTTGGCTCGGTCATTTTCTGCCATTGTCGATACGCCTTTAGACGAAACTCCAGCATGAACTCGGGTTCGTTTTTCTTAGCCGAAATCAGACGGATAATATCCTCATTTAGTCCACGAGGAATGGTATCCGCTTCAATATCTGTGACAAAGCCGTACTTATAGGGCTGGTTGACTAATGTCTTGACAGTGGCAGTCATTTATTTAGTGCTCTCTTATCATTAAGGATTCAACAGAGTTACAAACACAGTGATAGTTTGTTCGCCTTTGACTTTCCCGTAGAGTAGGTTGGCAGCTTGGAAGGTTAGAGGTTGTAGACTGCGGGTAGCGACTGCATCAAGACAGCGGCTTGCTTTTTTCGTCGGTTACAACTATAATATATAGCTTCCTCATGCCCACGGGATGTTATCTGGTTACTGGGTGGATTAAAACAACGTTTTTGTTGTTTAACTCTATTGTAGGTTATATTAACAACAAACATGTTGTTAAAGTCAAGGGAATTTAGATTTAATAGAAATAACGGTACCGACAAGCACCAAAGGGAAGCCTGAGTGCCCTTCCCCTGTTACCCAATCCCCAACTCCTAAGCCCATGATGCCTACTCAGCAAACTTCCACCAAGCGAGACATCCTACAATATCTCCTCAAACAGGATCGAGCAAGAGCCCAGGAGTTAGCCACAGCCATAGGGGTTAGCGCCCAAGCTATTCGACGTCATCTTAAAGAATTGGAGGCAGAAGGGCTAATTGAGTACAAAGCTGTTCAAAGTGGTATGGGGCGTCCTCAACATATCTATCACCTCTCTCCCCAAGGACGCGATCGCTTTCCCCATCATTACGGAGAGTTTTCCGTTTCCCTACTCGATACCATGACAGAAACCTTGGGTCGAGAACAGACCAGCACGATTTTACAAAAGCAATGGCAACGTAAAGCTCAAGAATACCGGGAGTGTATAGGAAATGGTACAGTGCGAGAGCGAGTAGCCAAGTTAGTAGAACTGCGTAGACTAGAAGGTTATATGGCAGAGTGGCACACCCTAGATAATGGTAATTTAAATAATGGCGTTAGGGAGCACTATATTTTAACTGAATACAATTGTGCTATTTCCAACGTTGCCGAATCTTACCCCAGTGTCTGTGGTCATGAATTGGAAATGTTTGCCGCCGTATTGCCAGATTGTACAGTGGAGCGTACTCACTGGCTCAATAATGGAGAGCATCAGTGCGGCTATTTAATCAAAGGGACGACTCAATAACTAACATGTCAGTAACATAAGCCTGTAAGGTATCAGCCGTCAGCCGTCAGCTGTCAGCCGTCAGCTGTCAGCCTTTGGCCACAAGCCTTTGGCTAATAGCACCTGAAGGAGTGTGGCCACAAGCCCAAAGCTGATACCTGTTCGCGCAGCGTGCCCATAGGCTGATAGCTGATAGCTGATAGCTGATAGCTGATAGCTGATAGCTGA
>NZ_CEYLVT010000282.1:0-8563 GCF_982860115.1 Moorena sp. | reverse complement strand
CCGTATATTGGCTCTCAAACTATAGATTTTTCTTGGTTCGGGGCGGTGCGGTGCGCTTGGCTTTCCTCATCGCCATTTACTAATGTAAAGGGTAAAAAAGCGTTTGTCAACCTAAACCCGAAACTTTTTGGGTTATGAATCCTTGAAGCCTAGATATGGCAAGGGTTATGGAATTTAAAAAAAAGTTTTTTTCACTCCATTTTGGAGGTCTGACCAGGGGAAGAGGGGGAAGCTCTCAGGTCACAGGGGTGGGTTCTTTAGATTTGGGTCGGGAGTCGGGAGTCGGGAGTCGGGAGTCGGGAGTCGGGAGTCAGGAGAATTATTCAGTAATTATTGTGTATTTAGATACATACCTGAACAGGGGCGTGTTCCTTGGTCGCTTAAGTGCAGCTTGGAATAACTACTCCGATGCTTCCCAGTGAAATGGGAAATTCACCTGGATTTACGGTAATTGTCCGGTTACCTCTAGGATTAATCGGTAAATAGTGGCTGTTACTATTCAGAGGCAAGATTAGTGAAGAGCCCTTTGCACTGGCACCATGAAATCCATTGTTGAACAACTTAGACTTCAATTCACTCAAGCCTTAACTGCTGCCTTCGGTTCTGACGTGGCAGGGGTAGACCCAATGATGGTACCTGCCAGCAATCCCAAATTTGGTGACTATCAGTCTAATGTGGCCTTGGCTTTGAGCAAACGTTTGAAACAGCCGCCAAGAGCGATCGCAGAATCTTTGTTGCAGTATCTAGATGTGGCTGACATATGTCAGAGCCCGACTATTGCTGGTCCAGGCTTCATTAATTTGAGCTTAAAACCTGCTTACTTGGAAGAACGGCTAAGGGAGATTCACACTGACCCACGTCTAGGAGTAGCAGTCGCTTCAGCCCCTCGACGGGTCATTGTTGATTTTTCTTCTCCCAATATTGCTAAAGAGATGCATGTGGGACATCTACGTTCAACGATTATTGGGGATTCGATTGCCCGGATCTTAGAATTTCGGGGTCAAAATGTACTGCGCTTGAATCATGTGGGAGATTGGGGCACCCAATTTGGGATGTTGATCACCTATCTCAGGGAAGCTTACCCAAGTGCTTTGACTACAGCTGATGCCCTGGATTTGGGAGATTTAGTCACCCTTTATCGGCAAGCTAAACAACGGTTTGATGCAGATGAGGAATTTCGGGAGGCATCTAGACTCGAAGTTGTTAAACTGCAATCTGGTGCAACGGATAGCCGCCGTGCTTGGCAACTACTGTGTGACCAATCTCGGCGGGAGTTTCAGATTATCTACGATTTGCTGGATATTCAGCTCACCGAAAGGGGAGAATCCTTTTACAATCCTTTCCTACCAGAGGTTCTGGACTATTTAGACAAGTCTGGCTTGTTAGTGGAAGACTCGGGAGCCAAATGTGTTTTCCTTGAGGGGTTTACAAATAAAGATGGTGAGCCTCTGCCCTTGATTGTGCAAAAATCTGATGGGGGCTATAACTATGCCACCACTGACTTAGCTGCACTGCGCTACCGGACTGAGCAAGACCAGGCTCAAAGGATTATATATGTTACTGATTCCGGACAAGCAAATCATTTTACCCAGGTATTTCAGGTGGCTCGGCGGACTGGTATTCTTCTTGAAAATGTTGAAGTCGTTCATGTTCCCTTTGGTTTGGTTCTGGGGGAAGATGGCAAAAAGTTGAAAACGCGGTCTGGGGAAACAGTACGGTTGCGGGATTTATTGGATGAAGCGATCGCACGATCTGGTGCTGATTTAGAATCGAGACTGAAGCAAGAAGGTCGGGAGGAAACTGAGGAATTTAAAGAGCATGTTGCCAAAGTCGTAGGCATGAGTGCAGTTAAGTATGCTGACCTTAGTCAAAATCGTACCAGCAACTATATATTCAGCTTTGATAAGATGTTGGCACTCCAGGGCAATACGGCACCATATATGCTTTATGCCTATGTCCGCATTCAGGGAATTAGCCGCAAAGGGGAGATTGATTTTGAGCAACTGGGAACCGATGCCAAAATTTTGTTGCAAGAAGATGCAGAATTGGTGCTAGGGAAGAAGTTATTACAACTAAATGAGGTTCTTGGTGAAGTTGAGAAAGAATTGATGCCGAATCGCCTTTGTCAGTATTTGTTTGAACTGAGTCAGAAGTTTAATCAATTCTATGACCAATGCCCTGTACTGAAAGCCGAAGAACCCAAGCGGACATCCCGTCTGCTGCTATGTGATTTGACTGCTAGAACTCTGAAACTGGGATTGTCTTTACTGGGCATTCAGGTACTGGAGCGGATGTAGTACAGGTGAAGTATCTCAGCTATCAGCCTTTGACCTTGGCTGATAGCTGAATACTTACGTCAGCTAGTTCACGACACTAGTGTTCGAGCCCCAGGGTGAGATAATGGTTTGGTTTTGACCACAATTTCCACATCTTGACCCAAAGCGTTTAAGAAGCGAAACAGCCGCACAATTGAAAAAACCGCCAACTTACCATTGATAAGTGCGGACACTTTAGGCTGATCTACTCCTAAAACCTTGGCCGCCGCAGCTTGTGTCATACCCTGGTTGGCAATAATATTACTAATCTTACGAGCCAGTTCTGCTTTAACGATTAATTCATCAGAGTTTTCTAAACCTAAATCGGCAAACACATTACCACTACTAGCTTGTACTTCAATTTCTTTTACCATAATTACTACCTCTACTCGTTAGTGTAATGTTGTGAGTAATGTTCTCTGGCTCTTTTTAACCTAGCTTCAATTAATTCCAGCTCTTGCTTGGGTGTGGCGATACCTTGCTTTGATTTCTTTTGAAATGTATGCAGAACATACACTACACCTTGGAGTTTTACGGTGTATAGACCCCGATAAGTGTCTCCATCAAAGTTGTCAATAACTTCGAGTACACCAGCACCTTTGAATCCTTTGAGGGGTTTAGCACCGGGATGTTTGTCTCCACATTGAGCTAAGTACAAGGCATAACCCATCACTTGCTGAACTTCTGAGGGAAATTTTTTCAAATCTTCCAAGGAACTGCCAACCCACTCTACAGGTTTTAAGGACACATCCATGTGATAAATATTCCAATTATAGCATGCTAATTACTAGTGTCCTAATTATCGGTTTCTACAATGAACAGGGTGTATAAGATCACTGCCTATAGCAGCAACACAAACCACTCGAAGGTGGCAAAACCTGGAAACATAGGGCGCAATTCAACTAAGATTTGCTCGACTCGACGATAATTAGCCATAATCTAACTGGCTGAATCAGCAAAACTCAGCCAGTTTGGAACATTCTCGTCCCTAGGCGCGATCGGGGTGTTCTTTTATTAGAGGTAATTCAACCACTCAACCGACCACAGAACTTGGCACTATCCAGTATCAATAGATTGTAGCGATTGTAAAATTAGTGAGTATAGGATTTGACAACTGCTATAAGTTATTGATAATCTGCTTCTGATATTCCTCCTCACTCATCATCTCTTGGGTACTCTCGACTCGGTCTAAAAATACAATTCCCTCAAGATGGTCATATTCATGTTGGAATATCCTGGCTACAAAGTCTGTTAATTGTTGCCGCTGATACTGACCATACCGATTAGTATACTCCACCTCAATTCTAGTATACCTGGGTACTAACCCTCGAATTCCGGGAATACTCAGACACCCCTCCCAGTCCTTAACCATGTCAGTGTCATGACTAATAATGGCAGGATTAATCATAGCCGTTGGTTCCATCAACGGTGCGTGGGGATACCTTAAATTCGGACGAGACGCTACGATAAACAAACGATAGGATTGAGATACTTGGGGTGCTGCAATGCCAACCCCATTGGCCGCTGTAGCAGTTGCTATCAGGTGATCAATCAGTTGTTGAAGGCGTTCATCTAGCAAATTATCTACTCGCTTAGTGTGCTGCCGTAAAATCGGGTTACCTAACTGAGCAATTTGTAGTGTTTCACTCGCCATAGTAAAAGCCAAACGTCTATATCCGTCAAGCTTATTCGATCAAATGCTCAAACAGTACCTTCATATGCTGAAAATCGGTAAACCGTTTTGGGGGGTTGGATATAGGGAAAGGAATTTTTATTCTTTTGGTCTGGGCTGTTGCTCATGACATCTAGCTTAGAAACCATTGACTACGGTAGAAGAAAAACGGTGAAAATTTCCCCAGAACAACTATGGATTCAGGTATTAGAACGTCTCAAACTACAACTGAGTCAGCCCACCTTTGAAACTTGGCTCGAAACAACTACTGCTCAACAGCTTGACAATAACTGCTTGGTGATTCGCACTCCCAATCCCTTTTCCAGAAATTGGTTGCAGAAGTATTACGTTAAAAAAATTGCTGATGTCGTGGAAGATATTTTAGGTCAACCAGTGGAGATTCACTTCACAACAGCTACAGGAGACAATAACTCAATGACTGGTGATGTTGACTTTTCCTGGTCATTTTCCGTAGCTACTAATCATTCCCAAAATACCTTTAAAAACCAGCCAAGACGGTCTAAGTTAAATCCTAAGCATGTTTTCTCTCGCTTTGTGGTTGGTCCTAATAATCGCATGGCTCATGCTGCATCTTTGGCGGTAGGGGAGTATCCAGGACGGGAGTTTAACCCTCTGTTTCTTTGTGGTGGTGTTGGTTTAGGCAAAACTCACTTAATGCAGGCAATTGGTCATTACCGCTTGGATAATAACCCAGACTCTAAAATTTTTTATGTTTCTACTGAACAGTTCACTAATGATTTAATTTCTGCTATTCGCGAAGATAGTCTCCAGAGCTTTCGAGAACATTATCGGACAGCTGAGGTACTTTTGGTAGACGATATTCAGTTTCTTGAAGGTAAAGAATATACTCAAGAAGAGTTTTTCCACACCTTCAATACTTTGCACGAAGCTGGCAAACAAATTGTCTTGGCATCAGACCGTCCTCCTCATCAGATTAATAGCTTGGAAGAACGCCTTTGTTCCCGCTTTTCTATGGGGTTAATCGCTGATATTCAGCCACCGGATTTAGAAACCAGGATGGCTATCTTGCAAAAAAAGGCAGAGGACGAAAATATACGTCTATCCCACGACGTAGTTGAGTATATTGCTGCTAGCTACACCTCTAACATTAGAGAATTAGAGGGAGCTTTAATTAGGGCGGTGACTTATGTGTCGATTGCGGGGTTAGCAATGAATGTGGAAAATATTGCACCGATTTTGAACCCACCGACCAAGAAGATTCAGACTTCTCCTGAAGTGATTTTAAATACTATATCCGATACGTTTAATCTTTCAGTGGAAGACTTAAAAAGTAGCTCTCGGAGGCGAGAAATTAGTTCGGCTAGGCAAATTGGGATGTATCTGATGAGGCAGCATACAGAATTGAGCCTACCCCGAATTGGGGAAGAATTTGGTGGCAAAGACCACACGACAGTTATGTACAGTTGCGATAAAATTGCTCAGCTGCGGGAAAAAGATGATGAGTTAGCTCAGAAACTGTCTCAGTTAAGCGATCGCATAAATCTGACAGCCAGGAGTCAAAACCAAAAATAAAACGTGTTTATAGCAATTATCAGCGACGTTTGAGGTACTTTTCTCCTGGCTTGTAGGGAGCAAGGAATCGGGAATCGGGAACAGGGAAAAATACTCTATACCTGATTAGGCTAGAAAGAGATATTTTAACTAAACTTTATTAATTAAACTTTACTAATTAAACTTTATTAATTAACGGCTTGATCTTGATGCTATGATTGAGTTTACTGCCGGAATATCTGGCTTCTGAGTATAAATGCTCTGTGGAAAAATTCGGTGATTTTTCCACAACTTTTTCCACAGATGGATTACTAGACCAATTAGTATAGCGCTATTGTTTTTGAGTAAGCTATCAGCCTATGGGCTACGCGCTCCATCGCTACTTGAGGTCAAGACTTACGCACAGAATCCATGGGTAGGGTGGGCAAGGTTTTGCCCACCCTACTACAGGTAGCTATTAGCTTGAGGTGCTATTAGCTGACTACTGACCCCTGACCACTGACCACTGTTGGCGTAGCCTGCGCGTAGCGCATATACTTAGGTTTTTGAAGTGGTTTTGTAGAAACAGTACTAATCGAGTACTATGGTTCTTTGCTAAAGCAAGACCCATTAGAAAACCAATCATGAAACTGGTTTGCAGTCAAAGTGACCTCAATACAAACCTTTCACTAGTGAGTCGGGTAGTCCCTTCTCGCCCTACTCATCCTGTGCTGGGTAATGTTTTGTTAGAAGCAGACCAAAAAAATCAGCGGGTGCTACTAACTGCTTTCGACCTTAGCCTGGGTATCCAGACTAGCTTTAAGGCTGACGTTGAGACAGGAGGGGAAATTACCCTGCCAGCAAAACTCCTCAATGATATTGTCTCTCGTCTACCTTCAGGGGAAATTACTCTAGAGGATGATGGTAAAGATACAGACAGTGATAGCCTGATTGTGACCTTAACCTCAGCTACTGGACGTTATCAGGTTCGAGGAATGAGTTCTGAGGAATTCCCCGAACTACCGGAAGTTAACGCATCCGTTGCGGTTGATCTTCCTGTAGAAGTCTTAAAGATTGGATTGCAGGGTTCTTTATTTGCCACCAGTTCTGATGAAACTAAGCAAGTGCTGACGGGGGTTCACCTTACTGTAAAGTCGGACAACTTGGAATTTGCTGCTACCGATGGTCACCGACTAGCAGTTGTGGAAACTAATCGGAGAATAGAGGAAAGTGCAACGACTAAAGCTACTCAAGAATTGGATGATCATGATTTCCCCCTAGAATTTACGTTACCAGCTAGAGCGTTACGGGAGTTGGAGCGGATAGTATCTAAGGCTGAAGCTCAGGATAATATTGCGATTCAGTTTGAGCCTGGTCAGATTGTTTGTCAAGGGGGAGAACAGCGTTTAACAAGCCGAACTTTGGAAGGACAGTACCCTTCCTATCATCAGCTGCTTCCGAAACACTTTGAGCGTCAGATCATTCTAGATCGCCGTCAATTACTGAGTGCAGTAGAACGGATTGCTGTGTTGGCTGATCAGAAAAATAATATTGTCAAGTTTAATATTGATAGTGTTAACCAGCGGCTTAACCTCTCGGTAGAGGCAAAGGATTTGGGTAGTGGTCAGGAGTCAATGGTAGTAGAAATATCGGGTGATAGTTTGGAAATTGCTTTTAATGTTAAGTACTTAATTGATGGCTTAAAGGCGCTTTCTAGCTCTGAGATTTCAATGCATATGAATGAAGCTAATAGTCCTGTAATTTTTAAGCCTCTAGGGGGATTGAATATGACCTATTTGATTATGCCAGTGCAGATTAGGAAATAGGTAAGCATATGCGCTACGCGCAGGCTACGCCAACAGTGGTCAGTGGTCAGCGGTCAGCCCTCGCACGTAGCGCATTAACTTACCTTACGACTCTCTTCTAAATTATAGATTCAACTGCTAAACTAGTTATTTTCCAAGGCTCTATTTTAACTACTTTTTCATCAGGTGATGGTTCTGATAAACTCACAGGTCTTTCCAATAAATCAACTGGGTTAACTATTTTCAATCCCAAATCACTGACTAAGGATAAATTCGCTGACTCCCCATGAGATTCATAACATCTGATAATCCATTGATCAGGGATATCTTCGGATTGTTTAAGTGCCATTAAAATTAGAGTCTTGGCTGACAAGTTTAATAGTTGTCCGGTTGATGGTAAAGAAGGTCTACTATTATTACTGACATTATTACTGACAACAGCACTATTGGCGGGAGACCAAAGTAACCCTAGAAAGGGTAAGTTAAGTTGGTATGCTAGCTTAACAGTATCTGCAGAATTCCAACTGCCTTGATGAGGATACAGAGCATAGGTGAATTGGTGGATGCCTTGATCAGTTTCAGGATCGGGCCAAGTGGGAGAGCGAAGCAATGTTAGACGTAATTGGGAAGCCTGGGCATCATAGCCGTATTTGCAATCATTCAGCAAACTGACACCATAGGTTTGATCACTCAAGTCTGCCCAACGCAGAGCAGGTACTTCCCATTTAGCTTGCTCAGCAGGGGTTTGGGGTCGAGTAGAACGTTGAATTACCCCACAGGGCATCTCATAGGATACATAATCGGCATCAATGGCTAATGGAAACGCAGCTTTTACTAATACATGGCGTTCCTGCCAGTCTACGGTAGTGGCAATTTTGAGGACTGGAGATTCAGCACATAGGATATAGTCCTGACAAAATTGCGATCGCATCAGCCGACGCACCACTCGCAAACGCTGACGCAATACTCCGGTTTCAATCCACTCGATCCCGATCAGCTCAGTGCTCGGCAAAGGATGGTCAGCATAATTTGGGTCTATATTCCATGCATCCCAATATTGACCACTATCCTGGAAAGCTTGTAGCTGATTTCCAGGACCACTAAGCACTTCCCGCTGATTAACCTGATCGAAGACACTACTCAACTCTCCAGTTTCTCGGTCTACCACTACTCGTAGGTATTGATTCTCTAAGACCAAATCTTCAATCGGGAATCGGGAATCGGAACCCACCCCTAACCCCTCCCAGGAGGGGAACGGG
>NZ_CEYLVT010000281.1:0-8662 GCF_982860115.1 Moorena sp. | reverse complement strand
CGATTCCCGATTCCCGATTCCCGATTCCCGATTCCCGATTCCCGATTCCCGATTTACTGTTCCCTATTTCCTTGACTAGATCAATTAAATTGCTGAGCATAAAACCGAGCATAACGACCACCTTTCTCTAACAATCCTTCATGGTTACCCGATTCGACAATTCGTCCTTGTTCTACTACGATAATCCGGTCAGCACGGCGCACTGTTGCTAATCGGTGAGCAATAATAAAAACAGTGCGGTATTCCATAATCCGTTCTAAGGCTTCTTGTACTAAGGCTTCTGATTCTGAGTCTAAAGCGGAGGTGGCTTCATCGAGAATCAAGATTCTAGGATCGAGCAATACCGCTCGTGCGATCGCAATCCGTTGTCGTTGCCCTCCCGATAAATTAATTCCCCTCTCCCCTACCCAAGTGTGATATCCTTGGGATAGTTTAATAATGAATTGGTGAGCATTGGCAATCTTAGCCGCTTCCTGAACAGCTTTAAAGTCAGGTTTTAAGTGACCAAAGGCAATATTCTGAGCAATAGTACCTGAAAAGAGAGTGGTATCCTGGGGAACAATACCAATTTGACGCCTTAGACTATTGAGGGTAATATCTTGGATATTAATGCCATCAATTAGGATTTCTCCAGATTGCGGATCATAGAAGCGGGGCAGGAGATTAACCAAAGTAGTTTTACCAGCACCCGAAGCGCCTACTAATGCGATCGCATCTCCTGGAGAAATTTCTAAATTCAAATTTCTCAGTACAGGCTCACCAGGTTGATAAGCAAAGCTGACATTACAGTATTCTACCTTACCCGTCGCTGGCGGTAAAACTATAGCGCTTTGCTTTTCGATTACCGTTGGCTCAAGGGCAAATAGTTCAAAGATGCGGTCTATCGATGCTTCTCCCTGTTTGAACTCATTATAGTTTTGGGTTAGAATGTTGATCGGATCAATCAACATGGCAACACCGATACCGTAACTGACAAACTTGGAAGCCGTGAGGTTACCCTCAGCAATTTGCCATGCTCCCAACAATAGTAGTAACAAGAAGCACAAGGCTTCGAGAAAACCGACTATTGGAAACTGAATTGCTCTGAGGCGTTCAGCAGCATACTTGGCTTTGCGGTTGTTTTCTGCTTCTTGACTAAATTTTTCCAGGGTATAGTCTTCTGCGGCAAAAGCTTGGATTAACCGAATCCCGCTAAACACTTCCGTCAGCATTGCGGACAAATCCGATATCCGATTTTGGCTGCGATGGGAGAATTTACGGATCTGTTCCCCAAACCAACCAATCAACAAACCCATCAATGGTGCAATAATTACTATGGCTAAGGTCAGTTCTGGATTAATATAGATGACAGCAGTTAATACTACAATCAGTTGCAAGACACAAGGAATAAAATCACGAACAATTTTGTAAATCACCTCCCCAATCCGATCGAGATCTTCCGTGAGTCGGTAGGTAAGGTCACCAGTTCTAGCAGCTTCAAAGTAACCAATACTGAGGCGCTGCAAATGGTTAAAAACGTTTTCGCGTAAATGAAGGGCAATATGTAGTGAAGCTTTTGCTGATAGGGTATACAAACAATACTGCGCTATTTTCTGGGTCAGAAACACAACAGCAGCTAACCCAGCTAGCTGAAGACTCCTGACCAGTTTTCCCTGTCCGACCACAGCAAAAAAGGGCTCAGATAGCCAAAGGAGTAGGGGCCAGCAGACAGTGAATACTAATGTACAAACCAATGTCTGAGCCAGAGTTAAGCGTTGGGAACGAAGGTAAGGTCGCAGTTGCCAGTAACTAGAGTGAGGTTTCAAGTGTCAATCGGGAGAATGATGGCTTCTGTTTTAACCTATCACTTACGGTTAGCTGATGGTGACAAGTCCCAGATTTGCCTGAGATGCCTAAAACAGTTGGGAATCAACAACCTTGGTTGGTGGGCATTGGTGACCAAACTTCGTTGGAAGTGGTTTGGGATTTTTCCAGGCAATGCCCACCCTACAGACTGGTGTTAACAACCGAGATCCAAACGCCCTGATTGTGATATCCTAATCATTGGATGGTATTCAAAGTCAGAACTACTGTGGCGTTAAGAATAATAATTTTATCTGTCTTCGAGCTTGAAGCCCAAAAAAGCCTTTCACTCAGGATGTGATTAAACCACTGCACAACACCATAGAAGCATTTAACACCAGAGACTATGGATTTCCCAAGTTTAATAAATTTGGGCGTTATCAATCATTGTTATTCCCCCAGTTCAAGACCAGTCCCATTCAAGGCAATCCGATTCAGCAACAGTTGATTGGGCTAGTTAACATAACTTGGCATAGCTCTATTCTCTTTGGTTTCAAAATAAAGCGATGCAGCCCGGTCTTGGGGAGGCAGCGCGGTCTTGGGGGTCTCCCCCATGAGCGACTGCCGTGGTTTCCCCCACTCGCGCTTTGCATGGCTGACAGGGAGTGAGAGTTGTGTATAGATGCAGGGGACCAAAGAGGATATCAAATGCATGTGATCAGCTATCGACGTTTGCGGGAATTTAGTGAAAAACACGCTGATTGCCATGATGCTCTCGATAACTGGTATAAGATTGCCAATCAGGCTACTTGGTCTAACTTAGTTGAGGTACAATCGGTTTTTAGAAAAGCTGAAGCAGTAGGAAATTTTACAGTTTTTAATATTAAGGGTAATAAGTACCGCTTAATCGTAAGTATAGATTATGAAAAGCATTTAATTTACATCAAGTATATTCTGAATCACGCAGAATACGACTATAATAACTGGAAGAATGATCCTTACTTTTAATCGAAATCAAGACAATAAGTTATTAATTAAAGATCAACCTAAAATGATTAAAACAGAAGAAGATAATGAAAAAGCTTTAGCTTTTGTAGAAGAGTTGATGCACCGACCTCAACGAACACCAGAAGAAGATCAAATGTATGAATTGTTGATTACATTAATTGAAAAATTTGAACAAGACTATTATTCACCAGGAATTAGATCTCATCCTCAGTCTATGTTACTTTTTTTGATGGAGCAAAAAGACATAGAACCAGCGGATTTAGTGGGAATTATTGGCTCTCAAAAAACCGTTGATGACATAGTTAATGGAAAGCGAGAAATTAGCAAATATCAAGCCAAAACCTTGGGAGTTTTTTTTCAAGTTGATTCTAGTTTGTTTATGTGAAAAGCCCTGACCAATTGCTAACACTTGAGTTCGTTCGATGTATAGTAATTTTCATACTTATGAGGTACAGAGTTTTTTTCTCTTCCCTGTTTCCTAAAATTAATAAATAAATTATGTACTTTAGCCAATTGCTTCTTTTGAAAACCCATAGCTAGTAATGGTGGGCGGAATTTAAAATTCAAAATTCAAAATTATTGCATACTTATTAGATAAGGGTTTCGCTATTTTTGAAAGGTATCTTTATTTCCGCCGTGCCTTACTAGGGGGTTGGTGAACTAAGGAATGATCTTAAGTATAGTTGGATCAGTTACCGATTACCCTAAGTTTCACTCAATACCCAATTCACCAAAGTACGAACTGGAAAACCAGTTGCACCAGAATTATTACAACCATTTTCTTTTTCACTCCAAACTGTTCCAGCAATATCGATATGTACCCAAGGAGTTTCCTTAACAAATTCCTTCAAGAACAAGGCTGCTGTAATCGAACCACCTGCACGGGGCCCAGTATTTTTGAAATCAGCAATTTTAGATTTTAATCCTTCAAAGTACTTCTCTTCCATAGGCATCTGCCAGAGTTTTTCACCAGCCGCTTCTGCTGCATCTTTAAACTGTTGCGCTATTGTATCATCAGTGGTCCATAAACCAGCAATATCATTTCCCAATGCTACAACACAGGCACCAGTCAAGGTCGCTAAATCTGCGATCGCATCCACCTCTAATTTTTCTGCAAACACTAAAGCATCTGCTAGGGTCAGTCTTCCTTCTGCATCGGTATTATTGACCTCAATCGTCTTACCATTAGAAGCAGTAAGAATATCCCCTGGGTGCATGGCATGACCACTAATCATATTCTCCGTTGCCGCACTGATAAAGTGAACCTCGACATCCGGCTTCAACTGGCCAATTGCCTTAGCAGTGCCCAAGGTAGCCGCCGCACCCCCCATATCGATTTTCATAGTCTCGATGCCACTACCAGAACCTTTAATATTCAAACCACCGGAGTCAAAGGTTAAGCCTTTACCCACAATCGCTAATTTGCGTTTTGGAGTGCCATCAGGTTTGTAGGTGATATGAATAAACTTGGGGGGCAGATCTGAGGCTTTGGCAACCCCTAGGAAAGCACCCATTCCCAGTTCTTCACAGGCTTCCCTGTCCAAGATTTCGAGGGAAAAACCATACTCTGATGCCAGCTCCTCTGCTGTCTGAGCCAAACTAATTGGTGTCACCTCATTAGCTGGTGCTGCCACCAACTCTCGTGCCAAAATTACACCTTCACAGATTTTCTGAGCCTTATCAATCCCTGGTTCTTGCCCAGCCAATCCCAGTAAATCAATCTGTTCCAGCTTTGCGCCCTTATCCTCCGATTCTGACTTAAAGCGATTGTCTTGGTGTAGTGCCAGGATTATCCCCTCAGTGATACCTTGTGCAGTTGCTGTAGAGTCATCATTAACCACCGGTAGGCTAATTCCAAGAGTTTTAATCTTCTGCTGTTTCGCAGTCCGGGCAATTGTGGCACTCCCACGGCGAAGTGTATCTAAGCTCAGGTCATCAGGTTTACCCAATCCTACCAGGATAATTTTACGGATTGGGCTACCGGATCCCACACGGGTGACAGCAGAACTATTAGCGCTACCTTTAAATTCTGTTTCCTCGATCAATTCTGTAATCGTACCAGCCAGTTTCTGATCCAACTCGGCTAAATCACCAGTCAGGTCTACAGCATCCTCAAATAACCCAATGGCTAGAGCATCACCAGTCCAGTCTAACCGTGGTGTATCGGTTCCTCGAATTTCCATATTTTTCTCTGTCTAGGTAGTTACAATGAATAGTTTTGAAACCAATACCATAACAGATATCGACTGTTGATGGGGTGAGGGGGTTTGGTGGGTAGTTAGTGTAAATATTGTTGAAATGTTATCTGACGATTAACAAAAAAAACATTCTATCTGTGTTATATTTAGAAGTTATAATCATAAACTATCAATCAACTTGTTCCGGATCGAGACGTTTATGGATCAAAATATAGAGTCATTTAACACACAAAAAGTAAATCCTCGACAAAGCTATAGGAAACTCAACATTTTTGTCGAAGTCTTACTGGCTTCACGAGGTAAGCCAAACTAGAAAGAAGTGTTCTATGGACTTAAGCGATGCTTGATTGTATAACCACTTGAGGAATATTTCCCCTTAATCGCTGATTTCTGGTTTCCATCCTATGCCTCTGCTCGACCCCAACCGTTCTTATAGCTTCAGTGAAATAGCCAAACTCAAAACTCCCACGGATGAAATCCTAGCAGAATATGGCTATTTACTAGAACGTAGCTTATTAGATTTGCGGCAATATCAGGGTGAGTTAGATCGATTGCAGGAGCGCCAATCACGCCTCGAAGAAATCTTACCTTACCTCGATCTCACCAACGAACAATCCCGGCGGGAGATGTTAATTGCTCCTGTGATGGCAGATTTAATTCACTACACAAGGGCGCAGTTGCGGATTGAGTATTCAATCAAGGTCAGCAATCAGCTTCAAGGCACGTTGGACTATTTGCTGAGGACAACGACTAATCTGTTAGTAGTTGAGGCAAAGCAAGAGGATCTTACCAATGGTTTCACTCAGATGGCAGTGGAACTGATTGCCCTCGATCAGTGGGAAAAATGCCCATCGGTTGAGCAACAGCCACAGCTATTTGGAGCGGTTTCAACTGGAACAATCTGGCAGTTTGGTATTCTGCACCGGCAAGACAAATTAATCACCCAACAATTGACTCTCTACCGCGTACCAACCGATTTAGAACCCTTAACAAGAATTCTGATCGCAGCGCTCTCTTGCAGTAATTGAGCAAGAGAGCCACTGCTCTATTGTTGAGCAACTTGAGGAATATTTCCCCTCAAACCAGTCATCAACTTCAAGGCATAAATCTTCATCGGACGAATCCGGCGCAGCATCCATAACCCGAGACGGCGTATCCCCACTATTGGTAACCAGTTGTTGGAAAACATCCGATCTAGGGTATCGGTAAACCCTAAGATGACCAGATTCTCTTGCTTGCGCCAGTTTTCATAGCGCTTAAGAACCTCTATAGTTCCAATATCTTCCCCTGCTTGGTGTGCTTCACTCAAGACTTGGGCAAGGGCAGCAGCATCGCGAATGCCGAGGTTTAGTCCTTGACCACCGACAGGATGGCAGCAATGGGCAGCATCACCAATCAGTGCTAATCGTGACTGAATGTAGCGATCGCTCTGCATTAATTGCACTGGAAACAAATAGCGATCGCATTCCAACTCCAAGCGACCCAAAAGACCACCAGTGTAGTATTCCAGCTTAGCGAGAAACTGATCTTCGTCTAGTGCTTGTAACGCTTTGGCTTCAGCATGGGGTGCTGTCCACACCACCTGGCAGCGATTCTCTGACAAGGGCAGCACCCCCATCGGACCACTAGGCCAGAAGCGTTCAAAAGCCGTATTATTATGGGGCTTTTCGGTTTTAATCCGGGCAGTCACACAAGATTGCCAGTATTTCCAGCCACGAGTCGTAATCCTAGCCCTAGTCCGAATTTGCGATCGCGCTCCATCCGCCG
This sequence comes from Moorena sp., assembly GCF_982860115.1. Lineage (NCBI taxonomy): Bacteria > Bacillati > Cyanobacteriota > Cyanophyceae > Coleofasciculales > Coleofasciculaceae > Moorena > Moorena sp. Next base: position 1,907 of record NZ_CEYLVT010000281.1, on the reverse strand, counting down.
CCACCACGAGCCTTGTCCTGATTCGATGCTGAGTATCACCCTCCTTGACAGTAATCTCCACCCCAGACTCCTGATACTCTACATCCACTACTTCTGCTGGACACAGCCAGTCAACGTTGGGGCAATCTGTCAAAAATTCTTGCAATGACGTTAGCACCGGACGGTGTTCTCCCACATACCCTAGGGCATTGGTCCCTAAATCTGAAGGGGAAAAATGCACCACACCGGAATGGTTAGCATCGGAAAGCCTGATCTGCCGAAATGTGCTAATCTGCGGCAGGATTTTATCCCAAACCCCAATACCTGCGAAAATACGCCCTGATAGGATAGACAAAGCATAGGCTTGTACCCTGGCAACTGCCACTGACTTGGGTTTGGCTTCTATGAGTAATACGCTCAACCCAGAATGTTTCAACGCACAGGCCAGGGTAGAACCAGTAATGCCACCCCCGACAATGGCTAGGTCGTAATCAAAACTTTGATGGGTTGCTGAGGTAGTTTGAATCAGCAGTTCCAGCGCCATAACTATAGTACTAAGTGTCTAGGTAAATAGGAATATATACTCTTTTTCATTGTGACGCTTTTAGATCAACCCATCAACTGATCGAATTTTGCTCAAGCTGGAAACACACGAGTTAACTCTAGGGACAGATCGCCAAGAGCAGGAATAGTAACCGTTTCATTGGGCAACACTACCCGTTTGACGCGATAGCCGAAATTTCTTCGAGTATCTTGATAGGGCTGAGTATAGCACTCTAGTTGACCAGCCACCAGGTTAACAATCCAGTAATCCTGAATTTGGTTTTCTGAATATAAGGATAGCTTTACGGTCTGGTCATACTCCAGGGTTGAATCTGACACCTCAATCACCAGCAATATATCCTTTGGATAAGGGTGATTTGGCAAGTAGTCATCCGCCTGACCCCATGCGATCGCAACATCCGGTTCCGGTTCACTGTCGTTGGATAGGATTATTGGTTCCTGTCCCCGTACCACCCCACGGTCGCCTACTAGCCTGTCCAACTCTCGCCATAACTTAGTGTTGCAAACCGAGTGGGACGTACCCTTCGCCACCATTTGTATTAACTCTCCCCGAATCAACTCCACCCGGTCATCTTCTGTTAGAAAACCATTATCAATCAAGCGATGATAGTCAGCTAGGCTAAAGCGCTTAGTTTTGATCAGGGTCATGATAACTTAACGTTAAAAACACAGCTTAATTTTATGAGCGATTATTCTTTTCCAATTTATCAACCCGTGCCTCTAGTGCCTTGATTTTTTCAGTACAATTTATAGGTTTATTTACCCAAATATCAATTAATTTAATATTCCCTATTTTATCATAAAATATACTTTAATTTTCAGCTTCTGGTAACCAATCCTGATCTAAGGTCAATTCAATAGAATAGGGGCAAGCCTCTGGAAAAACCGAAACAGGCATTCCTGTTTGCTGGGCTGCCTGACGGCGAGCCCGCTGATAGCTTTGTTCCAGCTGCTGGGCTGGATAGCTCCTGAGACTAGGACTATCTTCAATTGCTAGCTCAATCTGAGTCCGAGCGTCAGTAATCGAATCCAGCCAGCTATCCGAGCGACGCTGATGCTGGTATTGCCACTTGAGCAAATGTAACAGCAGGCGAATCAATTGGCTAGTAATTCCCCGCCTTTCACTCTTGCCCAAGTCTTCAACCTCCTCAATCAGATTTTCTAAGTCAATCTCTTGCCAACGACCTTCTCGCAACAACTGTGCTGTTTGTTGTGTCCAATAATTAAAGTCTTTTGTGTATGCTTTTTCCACAAGTATCTCTCCCTTTCTATACCCAATTGATCTCTTAGTTTATTAACTCTTGCTAGCATGCCTATTGCCTATTGCCTATTGCCTATTGCCTATTGCCTATTGCCTATTGCCT
>NZ_CEYLVT010000280.1:0-8684 GCF_982860115.1 Moorena sp. | reverse complement strand
CCTACTCCCTACTCCCTACTCCCTACTCCCTACTCCCTACTCCCTACTCCCTACTAGTCACGGGTCTTGGTTAACCATTAGAATCGATTTAATTTTTCGTTTGATTCGATTTCCGTTTTTGTCCACTCTGCCATAAACAGTTTTGCCGTTATAATAAAGAGCGGAGGAGCTTCCTCCATCTAGATTCATGGCTTTTTCAACTCCGGCAATTTTCAGGAAGGTAGCTAGGGCTCTGAAGGACATACCGGAATTTCTGGGAGCTTCTGGTTTTTGAGCGACCATTACTAACAAGATGCTGCCATCAGGAGTAATACCGACTGCACTTCTAGCATTGGGTCGGCTGCTCCCTAGGGCATCTCGTATGACTTTCCCATTTTCTACAGCTACAAAACCTTCGGTGACTGATGTGATTTGTGGAACCAGCAACGGACCACTGCCTAGGGCATCTAATAATTGACAACCGGGGGGGGTGGGTTCACTGTGTAGAGTAATATCATAGCGGACTGTTGACCCACAAAGGTATCGCCGAAATTCTGATCGATTGAGAATTTTATCCATGTAGGGCTGTAAGTTGGGATTTTGGATCAGCCCCTGGTTGTCACGGGGATCTGCTACTAGTTGCCCTTGCTTGATTACAATCGAGGTGGTCTTCTGATTTTTTGGGTCAAAAAAACCGCCGTTGATGGCAGCTACAGCTTGGTGCTTTTGGGCTAAATCTTCTAAGGTGATTAACTGTTCCGATATGGCGGGAGTAACGGAAAATCCACTTTCAGCTGGAATTAATAAGGTATGAACCACACTAAAGTCTAGAGTATGGGATTGGTATTTGATCTGTTTCTGGGGTGGCGAAACATCTGAAGAAAGGGCATCGGGTGGCTGGTGATCCTGGATAGATAACCACGCAACCGCTAAACCAATGGCAATTAAGCTCAGCCCAAGGATTTTTCTCACGTTCTTTTAAAACCAACTAACTATAGCAAAGGGAACAGGGAGTAGGGAGTAGGGAGTAGGGAGTAGGGAGCGGTGCGAACCCGCGCTTTTTCAAACCTAAGGGTGAACGCGCAGCGTAGAAAATATAGCATCAAAAATTATCACAATTCCTACACGGATCCCTATTTTTAGGTAAGTGTTGGCAAGATTTCCCACGAAGTGACTGACTTTATTCGGAAACGACAATTTCTCGGTACCATTAAACTATTCAAATCACAGTTGCGTTTAACACGTATCATGGGTGCCAATCAGGTGATAGACTACATGACTATCACTAGTCCTCAAGCAACTTGCAACGTTCCTTTACATATGTAAGGCAAGCGTCAACAAAGGCCATGGGAATTTTGTCAATGGTTATGTGCCATAGTCGTTTACTTGTATTACCTATAGGCGGCTCATCACGCCAGGGTGGATCAAATCAGATAAACGTAACAAATAACACAGGAGTTGATCCAGTAACCGCACCGTAAACCTGATAATTCCTATGCTGCTTGTAGGAAAATTCCAGCAGAGCTATCTAACGGTAACTTATGAAAACTAAAGAGACTAAGCCAGAAAGTAATGACCAACAAGCTCTGGTCGTAGCTGATCAACTCCATGAGGAACAGCAGGAAAAGGTTACTAAATTACCTAAAACTACTCGACCCAAAAAAGGTCTGTGGCCATTCCTATTCTTGGTGATGTTGCTCGTTATGGGTTACGTTGCTTCAAAGGTATTCACCTCTGTCGCCAGGAAAGATAGCCTAGAGGAAATTGAAACTACTGTTGAGGCAAGGCTACCGGTGCGAGTTATCCGAGCGCAATCACAACCGATTGAAGCTTGGGTATTTAGTTATGGAAATGTAGATCCTGTCCGGTTCCAGCATTTGACTTTTGAGGTGGAGGGGGAAGTTGAGTACATCAAAAAGATTAATGGTAGACCATTGCGGGAGGGAGATTTTGTACGACAGGGTGAACTGCTGGCAAGAGTAGACCAGCGTAAGTTAGCGTCTGATGTAACGGTGGCGGCAGCAGGGGAGGTGGAAGCTACCAAAGGGGTAATCACAGCCATGGCTAGTTTGCAACAGTCTCAGGCATCGGTGCGGGCTGAGCAAGCGAATCAAGCCAGAGCTATGGCAAGTCTGGCTCAGGCTAAGGCAGACATGAAAAAGGCGATCGCAGCTCGGAATTTGGCGGAAATTGAGATGAAACGGTACCAAAGACTGTGGCAACAGGGGGTGGTTTCTGCAAGCGATCGCGACCGGGCAGTCACCCAATTCCAGGATGCGGAAGCAGCGGTTGAAGCAGCGGAGGCTGGAATTGTATCAGCCCAGAGTCAGATTCGTGCCGCCCAAGCCAGTTTAGAGGCAGCGCGAGGTGATTTGATTGCGGCTCAGGCTCAGGTAGACACCGCTGAATCTGCGGTTAGCTCAGCTAAAGCCCAGCTTAAAAAGAGTAATGTTATCCTCGAAGACACGGTATTAAGAGCACCGTTTGATGGGATAGTCGCTTATCTTAACATCAGGGAGGGACAGTTTTGGAGTCCTCAACGGTTTCAGCCTAGCGCTGATCTTCAGAGCATTGTTGAAACAGTGCCGATTATCGTAATTGACCCTAGGGAATTAGAAGTTGAACTAGAACTCCCGGCCTTTGATGGGGCTAAAGTTCGCCCCAATGTCCTGGCTTACATTGTCCTGGAAGAAAACCTCAGTACCGCTTCAGTGACTGGTCTAACCCAGGAGAATTTAGTAAAGCTAGCTAGTGCTCAAGGTAGAGTTTTTGCAGTTAACCCCGCTGTTAATCCTGGCGATCGCGGTACCAAAGTCAGGATCCGAGTTACTCAGGGTGTAGAAAGCCTACGGGTTGGAGCTAGGGTTGCAGCTTGGATAGTAGTCGATCAAAATCCCCAAGCTGTAGTGGTTCCCCGAGGCAGTTTAGTGTTTCGCGATCGCAAAGCTTATGCCTTTGTTGTCAACGAAAGCAACAATACCGCCGTTGCCCGCGAAGTCAAGCTAGGCATCCAAGGACTGGCTGGCCAAGAAATCAAAGATGGTGTTTATCCAGGTGAGTTAGTGGTTACTGAAGGCAAAAATCGCTTGGTTAATGGCTCACCAATCAAGATTGTTGAATCTGCTCAGTAATTAGTTGTCAATAGGTTGGTCGGTTGGCAGGTTGGCAGGTTGAAGGTTGGCAGGTTGAAGGTTGAAGGTTGAAGGTTGGCAGGTTGTTCGCGTAGCGTGGCCAAAGGCCAAGGTTGGTCTGTTGGTCTGTTGGTCTGTTGTTAGCCCTTGGCGTTCCCGTACGGTAGGTTATCTGAAAAAATAATAGCTTTTCTCATAGTAATGAGGTACACAGGATTTTTTCCCTATTGCCTATTGCCTATTGCCTATTGCCTATTGCCTATTCCCTACACCCTACACCCTACACCCTACACCCTACACCCTACTCCCTACTCCCTACTCCCTACTCCCTATTCCCTTTCCTAAACAATGCAAACTAAAGAAAAACCCGAAACTATACCGGAGGTGGAAAGCCCCCCTCCCTCCTCCTTAGTCCAATTTTTGTTTACCCGACAGATTTTGGCTATTCTTCTGAGCTTTCTCCTAGTGATGGGAGGGATAATGGGCTACTTTTCGATGGTTAAAGAATCTGACCCAGATATCAAAATTGCCAACGCAATGATTACTACGCCATGGCCTGGTACAGATGCTGAAACTATTGAAAACAGAGTCACTGACAAACTGGAGGATGAAATTAAAACTCTCCAGGGTATTAAGAATATTAAAAGTGGTTCGTTTAATTCCTTTTCTTTAATTAATGTGGAGTTTCGTGCTGAGGCTCCGGTGTCTGAATCGATTCAGAAACTGCGAGGGAAAGTGGATGATGCCGAGCCAGAAATGCCGCCAGAATCGGAGGGGAGAGAGCAAACAGAGTTTGAACAAATTTCTCAGCAAGATGCTCCTGTTCTGACAGTTGCCCTCTATGGTAAGGAGATCAATCAAGCGGTTTTGAGTAAAGCGGCAGAGGATTTACAGAATATCCTGGAAAAGGTCAACAATGTTCGGGAAGTGAATCTGACTGGTCGGCGGGAAGAGATTATTAGTGTCCAGCTTATCCCTAGCCGCTTGATTTCTTTGGGTATTTCCTATACTAAAGTCCGGGATGCCATCACAGGTGGCAATATGGATATGTCTTGGGACTTGGTACGAGATAATGATATTGGTTCTCAAGTACGTCTGTACGGTCGCTTTCGCACTCTGGAAGACTTGAGGAGTTTGCCAGTAGCACGACTGAATGAGAATCGGGTGGTGCGGCTGGAGGAAGTAGCAGAGGTTCGTCGGGATTTGGAACGGGAACAGAATCGTGCTTTCCTCAGTTGGCAGGGTGAGGAGTTTATTCCTACCATCAACGTGGATGTAGTCAAGGTAGCTGGACAAGACTCGATTCAGGTAATTAATGACGCTCTGGCTGCTATTGATGACGCTCGCCAAAATCCCAATGTCTGGCCCTATGGCATGGAGTATAGGGTGATTAATAATGATGGGGATTATATCAATGATGACTTGGTGAATCTAGGCAGTAATGTGATCCAAGCCTCGATTTGTGTGTTTTTGATCCTGCTAATTTCCCTGACCTGGAAGGAAGCTCTGATTTGCGGTCTTTCGATTCCCCTGACCTTTCTCGGAACCATACTCTTGCTTTGGTTGGGAGGACAGACTCTCAATACTATGGTGCTAGTGGGTATGATTCTTGCCCTCGGTTTGATGGTGGATGTGTTCATCGTCATGATGGAAGGGATGCATGAGGGGATTTTTGTTAAGGGGTTGAGCTTTAATCAGACTGCTCTGGAAACGGTGAGAAGTAATGCTGTTCCTGCTTTTGCTGGTCAGTTAACTACCATTCTTGCGATGGCACCGTTGATGGCGATCGCGGGTACTATGGGAAAGTTTATCCGCCTGATTCCCATCAGTGCCATTACCTGTCTAGTCCTGAGCTATATGGTCTCGCTGTTGGTCGATATCCCTCTGTCTAAGTTTCTTTTGAGCAATAAGAAGGGGAAGACGGAGGCAACATTTATTGACCGACTGACTGAGATGGCTACTGAGAAATTTGCCCACTGGAGTTTACAGGTTACCTTGAAAAATCGCACGGTAGCTCGGTTGTGGACTTTAGGTGCAGTTGGTCTGTTTGTCTTTAGTCTAGTGCTGGCATCCCAGTTGTCTTTGAATTTGTTTCCCAATAATGATGGACGCAAACTCAGTGTGAATGTGGAACTTGCTCCGACTGCTACTCTGGAACGGTCTCAGGAAGTGGCGGATAAACTGGGTGACATTTTGCGTAATTATAGCGACCCAGATGGAACACAAGTATTTGAGAGTGTGATCACATTTGTGGGTAGCCGTAGTAATTTAGTTAGTTCTGGAGAACTTAAACCTGGAAATGCTGACTATTTCGTCGGTTTCTCAGGAATTTTCGTTCCTAGAAAACAGCGTCAGGAAGATTCCTTTATCTATGTTCCCCGATTGCGACGGGAACTGGATCAAGTTCTGGAAAACTACCCTGGCGCTACCCTAGCGGTGCAATATCAGCGCTCTGGTGGCTCGGAAGACCCGATTCAGGTGGAAATTAGTGGTGATGACCTCGATCAGCTGCGGGAGATTTCCGCCCAAGTCCAGCAAGCCTTGCGGGAAATTCCTGGAACTATGGATGTTCGAGATGATTTGGGCAACCTGCGGGCAGACTATAAACTAGTGCCACGCCGAGAAGCGATGAATTTCTATGGCTTGAGTCAAGAGGATTTGGCTTGGCAGGGACGCTATCAGATGATTGATAACAAAATCGGGGATTTTCCCATCGGTAGTGGAGAAGAGGACATTGAAATTCGCCTCAGTTCAGCTTGGCCTTCCCAAGCTGGAGCAATTGGTGGTCCTTCCCGTTCTGATGAATTTGCTACCATCCGCTTTATCACTCCAGATGGGGAAGTGATCTCTTCTGATTCAATCCTGGAACCAGTAGAAGGTATGGTACCTCTAGCGATTACCCACCGAGACACCCAACGCACGGTTACGGTTTTAGCAAAGAATATTCCGGGGATTGGGGTATACGATAGCGAAATTCTAGGGCAATTGACACCGAAGCTGGATGAGATGCGACAAAGCTGGCCCCGGGGCTATGATTACAAGTTTGGTGGGGATGCGGAAACTAGTGGGGAAACCTTTGGTTCTGCTGGAGCCATGCTGGTGGTTGCTATCTTCCTAGTGTTTGCCCTATTGGTTTTGCAGTTTGGTTCCTACACCCAGCCTTTGATCATTATGCTGACTGTTCCTTTGGCTTTGATTGGAATGTTTATTGGCTTCTTTTTGTTAAACATTCCTTTCTCTTTCCCAGCCATGATTGGGGTGATTTCTCTGACTGGAATTGTGGTCAATGATGCCATTTTTATGGTAGACCGGATGAATGCTCGTCGGGAGCAAGGGATGGATTTACGTTATGCCGCTGCTTGGGGGTCATGCGATCGCTTACGACCAATCCTGACAACTAGTGCTACGACGATCATTGGTCTATTGCCCCTGGCCTTTAGTGAAGCGAATTGGTTTCCGTTGTGTATGGCAATTATTTTTGGCTTGATGTCGTCTACCTTAATTGCATTTCTGATTGTGCCTGGTCTGTATTTGCAGTTGACGCCTAATCATAAGCCTCAGGATTCGTGATATCAAGTCCGGTGGAAACCCATAATGAAGGGGAGGGTGGGGAGTGTGGGGAGATGGGGAGATGGGGAGATTTTTATTAAGCGATGCAGCGCGGTCTTGGGGGTTTCCCCCATGAGCGACTGCATCAAGACAGGGGAATTATCCTGATATAATATAACTTCTTCAAAGGAAAATATCTTTTTGTTAGTTGTTATTTGTTATTTCAACTTTCAAGTTGAAATTTTTAATTTACGAACAACCTTTACTAAAAGTAGCAATCAAAGTAAAAATTAAGACATATTTTTGAGCCCTACTCTCTGTTCCCTACTCTCTGTTCCCTACTCCCTACTCCCTACTCCCTATTCCCTGTTCCCTTTACTAAAGTAATCAACCGGATTTGACATCATACAGCATAATCCGATGACCGTCGTAATCGCAGAATGCTTGTTCAGTGAAATTGAGGTTTGGTGGTCTAGTAAAGTAATTGGGCTCAATGGTGTCAAGTCCCAGTTCACGGATTTTCTGAATGGTTAGGGTCAGGTCTTTTACTCTGACTACCAGGGCTAGAGGATAGGGAGTAGTAGGGGTGGGTAATTCAATTCCTTTGACTTCGGTCAGGGCCAGGGCTCTAGGTTCGTCTTCTGTACTGAGTGATGCAAATTTGAGCTGAGCAGTTTTGGGAAACTGAAACACTGGGTATAGGTAAGAGTCTGGGGATGCTTCAGCTAGATAGTCCAGCTTAAATCCTAGGATATCTCGGTAAATGGTGAATGCTCGTTCAAGATCAGCAACCACCAAGCAGGGGCGCTTGATGTGAAGCGCATCTAGATTAGGGGTATTGGGGTTGACTGAGGGCTGATTGGTTTCCATTCACCCACCTAATTCTACGTTAGCTAATTATATAGCAAAGGGAATCGGGAATCGGGAATCGGGAATCGGGAATCGGGAATATGGCATCAACAATTATCACAATTTATTTAGGATTCCTATAGCTGAAAGTTAGCTATCAAAAAAGTTTGCGATCGCATTCGCAAATCCTTCAAAGGAGCTGTAACTTTCGGATACAATAGAAACAGTTAATCCCAAGTTTTCAGTATTAGCAGCGGTATAGGGACCAAAGCAAGCAATCACACAATGGTTATAATCCTCTGGGGAGTTAACCATTCTCAAAAAAGCGGTCACTTCTGCGGTGCTACTAAAAGCAATTACATCTATCTTGCCTTGACGAATTAGATTTAATTCTACATCATAGATAGTTTTATCCAAAATTCGAGTTTGATAGGTCAATACCGGAGTGACTTTCATGCCCAATTCCTGTAAACCGGAAATAAAATTGGGAATGACATTAGGTTCAGGTATCCCGACCACCTTTGGAATAGGAACTAATATAGTTTTCTGATTAATAGTTGGATAGTTAGACAATTCAGTAACAATTCCGGTTGGGCTAGCTTCAGCCGGAACTAAATCAGCTGTTACTCCAAAATCCGACAATCGTTCGGCATCTTTTCCAATCCCAGAGAGTTGGCAATTTTCCAACACAGATGTAGAAATACCCAAGGATGCCATGCGGTCAAAAAAAGCGTCTATTCCGTTGCGACTAGTAAAGGCAATCCAATCAAATTCATGAATTTGCCTGAGAGCAGCATCTAATTCAGGAGAATTTTCCAACAAACAGGTTTCAATAGTTGGCATCACTATGGGAAGTCCACCCTGGTTAATGATTTGTTGAGATAACCGAGAGCTATAGTTTATCGGTGCTGTTACAATGATTCTTTTGCCATAGAGAGGGAGTTGATTGGAGGGAGATAGAGGGTGCATCTTTTTAGTGTAAATCTATATCAAGACAGGGAACAGGGAACAGGGAACAGGGAACAGTAGTCAAGAGATACAAGGAGTTTTTACTGTTATCTATATCATTAAAAAAATTACATTTTTTTTGAATACCAAAAATTCTTATATACTTAATTAAATATTGCCTCTTGCCTTCCCCTCCTGGGAGGGGTTAGGGGTGGGTTCCTCTTGCCT
>NZ_CEYLVT010000279.1:0-8688 GCF_982860115.1 Moorena sp. | reverse complement strand
AGAATTGCTACAAATCATTAATAAATATCTAATCAAAAGTTTATAAAAGTCGGGAATCGGGAATCGGGAATCGGGAACTTTCCCTCAGGAGAGATAGAAAAAACTATTCGTACCTCATTAGGATAAAAACCGCTATACCAATTTCAAAAAAATATTGGTACCCACTAATCATTTATAGCAGTTCTCAATTTTGTGAGGTACCCCGCCCTTGGGGTTGCGCGGGATCTTCGGTGTAGAGGTAACTAAGTTGAGTGTACCTGATAAGTATGATAAACCCTATATGTTGGATTACAAAAGCTCTAATGATTAATAACTAACCCACCATTCAGGAAAATTTGTTGCAAATTAAGAATACTCATTATTTTTTCTTGATAGGGAGCTGCCCCCTGAATGTATTCATACTGACCTGAATTTATCCCAGTTGGCACTGCTGTTATCTCCTGTGGATTCAGGAAAATTACATCACATACCTCTTCCATTGTTATACCAGCAACGATATCCTCAAGCTTTACAACCATTGCTTGAGAACTATCAATTCTCTCCATCAGCGGTAGATTTAATACTCCGCGAATATCAACTAAGGTAAGAATCTCCCCTCTTAGGTTCATGTTCCCAATGATATGGGCTGGACAGCAGGGAATAGGAGTGACTTTGCGAATAGGGGTAAACTCCCTCACCATTTTTAATTCAATGCCAAATAATTCACCATGTAAAACAATTATTGCTAGGGGAATTAAATCCTTTACATCTTGACTGTCTTCCGACTGCCTTAGCTGATCAGCTCGTTTCCGAAAAACTTCTCGTTCTGACCGAGTAGCATTTGGGCAAAATACAGGATTTTGGACTAATAACAATTGAGATTCATGGTGATTATTATCCTGAATTTCTGTTTCCAGGGAGTCTTCAACGGAGGCAATATTTTGTGTCTCTACATACTGGAGTAAACTTTCTGGATTACTCAGGATTAAAATATCTTCTCTACTCCTGGCAATACCAGCGATGAATTTTTTTTCCTCAATTCTTGCCCAGTCTCGACCATGAGAAAGTTCAGTGCTAATTTCTGAGGGGGATATATGTCTTACCTCATAGACTTCATTAACAATGATGCCTACTCGTACCTTGTCGGATTTTAAAACTACTACACTATCTGTTAAGCGATAGCCTGGTGATTGATAATTAAAGCTGAGATTAAGATCCATGACTGGCAAAATATCACCCCGGAGATTAATCACACCAACGATATCAGGATCTGCTTCTGGAATCGGTGTCAACTCTGGTAGAAAAAAAATCTCTTCTACGTAAACAGTGCTGACGCCATAAAGGCAGTTATTTAAGCTAAAGGTGAGATAGTGACACTCTTTCATTTTATTACTCGCTCTATTTATAGCAATTCAGGGAACAGGGAACAGGGAACAGGGAACAGAGAAGAGGGAATAGCGATGCCCTGCATTAAGAGGTGCGACCCGCTGCATCGCTACTCCGTGCTCCCTTTGCTATAGTCAATAATCGTTTAATTCTGTTTCAAGTTTTATTATTAGTTCATCAGCAGTCATATTTTGATAGTCTTTTATTATAGTATTGGGAGATAATTGCTTGAGGATGTTAATAAGTACTTGCTTCATCTTTATGGTTTGTTTTTTATTTTTTTCTTTCTGAAAAATATGGATTATATCTAAGTAAGCTCTAATAGAAGATGGTTCAATATAAATAATTTTTTTTAAAATCCGTTTGGCTTCTACTAGATTTCCTTGCTCTTCAGCAATTTGTGACAACAAGTAATAGGGACTAACAGAAAGGTAATCTATAGCTAAAGCTTGTTGGCAATAGTTAATTGCTTCTTCATATTTACCAATATTGGCGTGAATTTGAGCCATGAGATAATAAGCCTGAAAATTATTACCATGTATTTTTAGCAAATTATTTAATTGTTTAATTGCTAAAACATAATCGTATTTTTGTAAAAGAATTTCTACTTCTGTGATCACCTCCTGAGCAGTTTTTTGAAACTTGGTATTTTCTTGAGACTTGATTATGTTGATAGGGGTATCATTAACCGACCATATATCTATTGCAACATTAGTTTTTTGTGTATTACTAAATGTTGCTGTTATCGGTTCCTGTTGCGAAGGTCGTGACTTCTGCAAGACGTCTAATGATAAGTTCTTTACCGGAGGTGACTTTGGCTCACTCTTTACCTCACTGCTTAGGGATACCAAAGGAGGTGTTTTAAGGATTAAATTATTGGCTCTACGTTGATAGACTAGGGATTCTGGAAATACTTTTGTCTCAAACTTGCTTAAATTATGACCATATAGTTCAGCATGACCTGTGATCAGATATCCTAAGGGTTTGAGGGTATCATAAAATTTATCTAAAACCTTGGCTTTAGCAGAATAGTCAAAGTAAATGAAAACATTACGGCAAATAAGTAAGTCAAGGTATTTTAGATCATAGTTTTGCTTGTTAAATGAATCTTTGACTAAATTAACTCTTTTAAAGGTGACCATTTTTTTGATACGATTATCGATGTAATAGGAATTGTTGATTACCCGAAAATAGTCACGCTTTATGTCTGGATTAATATTTCTAAATGACCAAGAACTGTAAATTCCTTTTTTTGCAGTTTCTAGGGCATAGTTATTGATGTCTATTCCCAAAATTTTAACCTTCCATTTTTCTAAGTCAGGCAGAATTGTATGGATGAGAATAGCAATAGAATAGGGTTCTTCTCCAGTTGAACAACCTGCACTACAAATCCGAATTGTTTTGTAGTTATTTTGCTGTTGAATTATTTTTGGTATAATGTAGTCTTTTAAGGTATTAAACTGACCTTGATCTCGCCAAAAGTAAGTTTCAGTATTAGTAAGCAAAATAACCAGTTTTTGCCATTCTTTATTACTTTCTATAGTTGGAGCTTTTAAGAGCTGATAGTAACTTTCTGGTGAACCAAATTTGAGAAATTTTATTCTCACAAGGATGGTTTCAATTAAATTGTCTTGGTCTGCTTCTTTAATAACTAATCCTGTCTGCTGGGCAATTAATCGAAGAAAAGCTTGTTTTAGCTCAACAGTTAAAGATTTTGTGTTTGACACGTTAATCCCGATTGACTGAAAAATCCAATGTGGTTACAGTTATATAGTTCCCAGTCAATTTGCCCAAGTAACACCAATTTAACAACCTATTGCTACCTATTAATTGAATTACTGATGTTCGGTTGTTCGCCTTTGGGAGTTGAACGCGCATGGGTGGCCTTTGGCCAAGGTGGTTTGGTTGAAAGCGGGACTTAGTCCCGCTTTGCTGTCAAGCGATGCAGCGCGTTCAACCTGCTAACCTGTAATAGGTTGTGCAAAGGATACCCCATTCCTGGGACGGATGGGGAGGTTCAATTCAATCCTGGTAAGTCCAAATTTGCCACGACTTTTGCAATGGCATCCCGGCTGGCTTCGGCACCAAACCCCCAAGCCAAGAGGACTCCATAGTCAGCCCAGAGGTTAGCACCAAAGGTGGATTTATAGGTGTATAGCTCAATGAAGCCACTACCAGCAAGTAGGACGATTGCGATCGCATAACTGATTGCAGAGAAAATCCAAAGGCGAAACTTTGCTAGTCTTGGCTCTTGGATAACTATCCGTGGTGTATCGATCCCTGGTGCTCTCTGCAATAATTCAGGTTGGCTGATCAGGAAGCCTAACTTAGTGGAGTTAGCTGGTATTTGTTTAGTTAGTAGAGTGATGGCTTTTTCGATTTGACCATTCAACTCCTGAGCAGCTTTTTTATCTGTAGGTTCGAGATTATTCAACTTAGTGCGCAAAGTCTTTTCCTGACGTTGCCAAGTCTGTAACTCTTGTGTTGATATTGTGGTTTCCACCAGCAGGTTGTCCAAGTCGCTGAGTTTAGCATCCAGTTGCAGGTATTGATTAATCTGTTTTCCAAAGTCATCTAACTGCTGATACAAGTCTTGAGGATTTTGCTCAGGTGCCTCTCGGATTGCCTGTTGCAAATTACGGCGTACTGACTGTAGATAACGGGGGTCAAGATCGGGAGTGGTGGGTATTTTTTGTTCCAGGGTCTGAGCATAGTTCAGGAGTGCTAGCCAGTCCTCACGACCTTTGCGCCATTTTAGCCACACTGACTCTGCTTGCTTGATTGCCTGATTACCATCGTTCCAACGTTCCCCCTGCAAAGCCATATCGACATCTAGCAGATGGGCTTCAATTCTGGTCTTGAAGGGATTTGGTATGGAGTTAAATTGATCGGCTAGTGATGTATCAGCTAATTGGGGGTCACTGCGCAGTTGGGTACGCAATTGACCAACCCGCACCAGAATTTTGTCCCGTAGTTTACCTCGGTTACGGTAGCCGGACACAGCTATGCTCAATACAACCCCAATGGATATGATTCCCAGAGGTATGGGGAAGGGGTCTTTAATTCGGACTGTTAATGGTACGCTTAGTTCAGTTTCTGAGTACTTGATCAGAAATTCACCACTAAATTCTCCACTTTTGGGGGCATGATCTAATTGAAACTCGATCGGGATAGAAAGTAGACTATTGGCCTCAATCTCCTCCCCTGGTAAAGTAGGCTGAATCAACTTAGCGGGGAAAATTTCTTGGCCATCCTGAGTATTCAGGTCTAGGCAGATGATTTGTAAATCCTTGATGACGTTAGTCGTGCGCACGAGTAAGCTGCGGGTGGTGCTAGAACCCCTTGTACCTGCCACAGTCATAGTCTTAGGGGTGATCGTGAGATCAGGTTGGGCAAGGGCTGGTGGTGCCCATAGGAGTATTAAAATTGGGAGTATTAAAGCAATTAGAGCCCGTTTAGCCCATTTTAGGTGTTTTATCAGACCTGTATTAGTCAAGTGTGACCTCCGATTATTTGATCTGGTACTCAATTAATTAATATAGACCCAGAATTGAGAGGGAAATTGGTGATGGTAGGTGACAAAAGGCAACAGGCAAGAGGGAATAGGGAATAGGGAATAGGGAATAGGGAATAGGGAATAGGCAACAGGCAATAGGGAATAGGCAACAGGCAATAGGCAATAGGCAACAGGCAATAGGCAACAGGCAATAGGCAATAGGCAATAGGGGGTTTGACCCATGATTAATCATTAATTATTAATCAATTATATAGCGTTTATGCTTCTGATCAGGTCGATTCAATACCTTGTAAGCCCCGTATAAAAACCCTTTGGCAGCACTACATCCCGACTCCCGACTCCCGACTCCCGACTCCCGACTCCCTAAAACTAAAGACGAAAGTCCGTCATGCCATTGATAAGTGCTATAATGGTAAGGTTGTGTTCTGCGATATGGGAATTGATTGAGCGCTACACCCTACCCGAGATGGGCGAATTGTGGACGGATACCTACAAGCTCAAAACCTGGCTTCAGGTGGAAATAGCTGTTTGTGAAGCACAAGCGGAACTGGGTAAGATTCCTGGTGAAGCAGTAGAGGAAATTAAGGCAAAGGCGGATTTTGACCTCAAGCGGGTGCAAGAGATTGAGCAAGAAGTCCGCCATGACATGATTGCCTTTCTGACTAATGTGAATGAGTATGTCGGGGATGTGGGACGCTACATTCACCTAGGCTTGACTAGTTCGGATGTTTTAGACACTGCCTTGGCACTGCAACTGGTTGCTAGTGTAAATATTATCCTCGAACATATTGAGAAGCTTGCTCAAGCAATTCGCTACCAGGCACAACAACATCGCTACACGGTGATGATTGGTCGTTCTCACGGAATTCATGCTGAACCAATTACTTTTGGTTTTAAGCTGGCCGGTTGGTTAGCAGAAGTTTGCCGCCATCGCGATCGCTTAGTGGCTCTGCGTGAAAACATATCTGTGGGCAAGATTTCTGGTGCTGTGGGAACCTATGCGAATATTGACCCTCAAGTGGAAGCGATCGCATGTCGAAATCTGTCACTGCAACCTGATACTGCTTCAACCCAAATTATTTCTCGCGATCGCCATGGTGAGTTTGTCCAGCAGTTTGCTCTGTTAGGGGCAACCATTGAACGGTTTGCTGTAGAAATTCGCAATCTTCAAAAAACCGATCTCTTAGAAGTAGAAGAGTTCTTTTCTAAGGGACAGAAAGGGTCTTCTGCTATGCCACACAAACGTAATCCAATTCGTTCTGAACGGCTAAGCGGGATGGCACGAATCCTGCGAGGTCATACGGTGGCTGCTCTAGAAAATGTTGCCCTATGGCATGAGCGGGATATTTCTCATTCTTCTGTAGAACGAGTCATTCTGCCAGATGTGTGTATTTTAACTCACTTCATGTTAGTGGAAATCACAGATTTAGTGAAACACTTGTTGGTTTATCCAGAAAACATGAAGCGGAATATGAATGTTTATGGCGGTGTAGTCTTTAGCCAAAAGGTGTTGTTAGCCTTAGTAGAAAAGGGGATGAATCGGGAAGATGCTTACAGTGTTGTTCAGTCTTGTGCTCATCAAGCTTGGAATAAACCTGAGGGAAACTTCTACAATTTGATTATTAAGGATCCTGGCGTTACGAGTAAGCTAACCCCTTCTGAAATAGAAGAATGTTTTAATCCCCAGCAGCATTTGAAACATTTGGACGAGGTTTATCAACGGTTGGGAATCTAGCTCTGTTGTTTATAGCAGTTCTCAATTGGGTATTTAGAACTGCTATAGCGCAAGTCAGAAGTCAGAAGTCAGAAGTAAATTTAGACTTACGTTTCGGAGTTTAGGAGCGACTGCATCAAGACAATCTCCTGAGCTTCATGGATATTGCTATATAGTTAGTCTTTGCCCTGAATAGGAGTAGAGTGGGCATCCTGGTCGCCTGAAAATGAAACTGGCAAGATGCCAGTTCTACACAAGATGCCAGTTCCACTCCCGATTCCCGATTCTTAATTCTTAATTCTTAATTCTTAATTCTTAATTCTTAATTCTTAATTACCAAAAAAAATAACCGTAGAAATACTATCTACGGCTATTTCAATCACATATGTCAGAAATTTCCGAAACCCTTGGCCAAGGGGGGGAAACCCCCCCAAAATTCAAGGTGTTATGGCAACAACCAATACTTGGTCATAGTAGTAATTACTTCTCCTGGAGTATCGGTCGCTTCTAGAGGAGTCCACTCAGCTATTTCTGCATAGCCTAGGGAATACAGCATATGCATACTATTGATTACTGATTCACGAGGTCCTTTGAGAGTGTGCTGAGTGGGTTTTTTCTTGAAATTGCGAGTAAATTTGTCTGACATTGTGAAAAAGTTTAACTTGGTTCATATTGATTATTGTAATGATTATATTTTTGTTTGTCAAGGGTTTTTAAAAGTTTTTTTTTGGGGTTTTAGAGTTCGTTAAAAAAAGTTATTGCATAGAATTAATCAATCATATATTATAGTTTATTTAATTTCTCATATTTTCAAATAAAATGTTAAAAATATTAACTATATCTCGAATATTTATTAGTTATAAATGTGTTATTATTGAATAATAATACCCAACAATAGCAATCATTTTATATGGGTTTTATACCCCGATATATCGTTAATGATTGTCGGGGTTTACTGGGAATTTAAAGAGTTAGTTAAGTGGCTAATATTTCCGACATACCTTCCCATGGATTTATTGAAGATGATTTGGGATAGGTTCGAGTGGTCGAATTTGTGGCTCTTAACCCTCTTTTCAATTAGTTAACCAGAATTGACTTAGTTGTCTTTTATATGTAATGACTTACGATAGTACTCTAAAATATCTTGTTGAACAATATCCCCAAGCCTTTACCCGTTGGTTGTTTAACCAAGAACCAGCAGAGGATATCGAAATTCTCAACACGGAATTAAGCACAGAACCAATTCGGGCAGATGCCTTGTTTTTTGTGCGAGTTGCTGATGCTATTTTGCATTTTGAATTTCAAACCTTACCCCAATCTGAACCTCCCTTACCCCTGCGGATGATCGATTATTGGGTAAGGTTATATCGGCAGTATCGTTGTAATATTGAACAGGTAATAATTTTTCTCAAACCAACCCGATTAGCCGGAGTATTTGTCAATCAATTTACCGAGAGGAACTTATCCTTCCGCTACCGGGTGATTCGGATTTGGGAATGTGATCCACAACCATTACTTACCACCCCAGGGTTACTACCTTTGGCAGTATTAGCACAAGCGGAAGTGCCAGAAAACCTGCTATCCCAGGTAGCAGCCAGAATCGATATGATTGAAGATAGACAACAGCAGCGTAACCTATCTGCTTGCGTGCAACTGTTGGCTGGGGTGAAATTTGATGAGCAGTTAATTCAAGCTTATTTTCGGGAGGATATGATGCAAGAGTCAGTAGTTTATCAACGAATTATTCGGCAAGGATTAGAACAAGGATTAGAACAGGGATTAGAACAAGGATTAGAACAGGGATTAGAACAGGGATTAGAACAAGGCAAGCGCAATGAGCTTAATTTAATTAAGCGTCTACTTAACCGTCGCCTAGGTGAAATCAATCCCCAATTACAAAGTCAAATTGAGGAATTATCTTTTGAGCAGTTGGAGGATTTAGGAGTAGCGTTGTTAGATTTTGAAACCGAAGTGGATTTGACCAATTGGTTGAATCAGTTATAGCGCTACGCGCAAGGGCAAGAGGCAAGAGGCAATAGGCAAAAGTTTACTACAAGTGCGGCTTGTTCCTGCTAGGAGCCTCTAGCAATTA